>CALLQM010000297.1 GCA_938014855.1 uncultured Clostridia bacterium
AGTCTCACTCCTATTTTTATACTGTGCAAATAGCACAGCGCAAATTAGACAAAATTTTGACAATCTCAATCACATTTCTTGGTAATAATTTATCAAAACGGACTGATCGATAATAACTTTTTATTATCGTCCTAATTATAACAACTTTTATGCCCAGATGCAAGGCAAAAAAGGTACAAACCCGACAAAAAATTTAGGCAAGGTTTGTACCTTTTCCATCCTTACGATTTAACGGTAATTTTAAACTTCTTATATACCCGATCATCTAAAAAGGATCTTCCTACAAGATAAGTGCTGCCTGTTTTAAGTGCTTCCACTTTTATGGTATTTTCATCATCCGTGGTATAAATCTTGAGAATATCCTCGTCCGTTACCGACCATTTGACGCCTGGATCTTCGCAATTGCTCGGCAGAATAGCACCAACATATTCCGAGCGTGTCCCGCGTCTCAATGTTGAACTGCCGGATATCGTAACTTCTCTTGGCATAACACCGCGCTCCGGTTCCACATCGGAAGAAGATGAAGAATCGTGCGATCCAACGCCTGTCCCTACTCTAATTTTAAATGTCTCCTGTTCTTTTCCATCATCATACGCGGTCGCTGTAATGATGGCAGTGCCATTTTCGACTCCCTCTACTTTACAGGAGTCATCATCCGCATTAGAAATCTTCGCAACATCACTGTTACTTGATTTCCATTTTACACCCGGATCCGCCGCATTTCTCGGGCTAACGGTTGCGGTCAGCTCAACTCGGGTTCCCACCCGAATTGAATCATCTCCGGAAATTTCTATTGACCTGATTAGTCCGCCGGAACGGTCTGCTTCGTCTACAATCACTTTGCAATCGGCAGAGAAATCGCCTTCTCTTGTTGTGACTGTGATCCAGGCTTCGCCCTCTTCCTCTGCAGTCACTTTTCCATCCGAGCTGACCGTTACAATGTCCTCATCTTCTGACTCCCAAATTACTTTTTTATTTCTGGCTGTCGATGGTTTTACCGTAGCGTTCAGTGTATAGGTATCCCCTTCTTCTAAATTCAGAACCGTTTTACTGATGGATACCCCAGTTACATCACGGCCGCCTGTTATACCGACATTCACTTCACATTCCTTCGTACCCGAACCATCCTTAGCAGACACAATAATATAAGTGGTGCCTTTTGCTTTTGTAACAATCTTACCAGCGCTGTTTACGGTAGCAATCGAAGAATCTTCCGATTTAAAGGTAACATCTTCATTGCCGGAAACCTGTAAGATTGCTACTTTATCAACATCCAAGTTTAGCACATAATCACTAAGCGTAATGGAATCGGAAGACTCTTCGTCCTCTTTATCGTCGGTACCTCCTGTACCGCCGCCGGAATTTGTTCCTGTAAGATAACCGTTGATGCCATTCGCAATCGCGCCCGCCATGCGAGACTGATATTTTGAACTAATTAGTCTCGTGTATTCCGATTCGTTGCTCATAAAACCAAGCTCTGCTAATACGCAGGCAAATTGTGATTCGCGCGTCATATAATAGAGTCCGGATTTTGCTCCGCGGTTGGTTGTATTGAGATTCGCCGAAACATTTGCGCTAATATTTGCGGCAAGTTGTTTTTGGAAAGGATAGAAATAATAAACTTCAGTTCCTTTTGCTTTTGCATTGGAAGAAGTGTTGCAGTGTACGCTCACCAATACCTGCGGATTGAAAGCACGTGCCGCTGTCATGCGGCTTGCCATAGTACTTCCAGGCGAAACCATCAAAACGCTGGCTCCCCGGCTCTTCAATTCCGCCACAAGTTTGTTGGCAACGGCTAAGTTGATATCCGCTTCATCTTTTCCTGGATAGAATCCAACTGCTCCGGGGTCATTCCCTCCGTGTCCGGGATCTACAACAATTCGTGCTCCCGATAGAGACCCTGGAGAATTGTTAAAGCGCAAAATTAAATTGCCATTCTCATAATACGCCTTATAGCCGAGAAATCCTCCGGTTTTGCGCAAAGACAGCGTTAAACTGGAGCCGCTCCAATCAGCAGCAGAAAACAGCGCATTGTTTTTTAATTTTACCGAATCCGGAACAGATGCCGTATATTCAAACGCAAACACCAATTTCGAGCCGTTATAAGTTACTTTATACGGAATCTTTTCTTTTGTTTCCAACGATACAGTCGTATACTGGCTGTTTGATTTGATGCTCATATCGCGAATCTCGTTTTGATTCGGCAGGGAACCTCCGGTCGCTTTGATGTCATCTGAATACACACGTACACCGGACTGAAGTTTCCAATAGTTATACGTTTTTTTGCCATCTTTATAGATAATTTCCGAACCGTAAGCTCGATCCACCGTACCCATTGGAAGCGGAAAATAGTTCGAGTTGGAGTTATCATTTAGAGTTCCGGTTGGGAAGGTTTCGGCTTGCTCCGATATAACTTGAATGATTGCACCGTCGCCCATCTTTGCAATTTTGTTCACGGTTACGTTTGCACCTGTGAGTGTTTTGGTCACACCCTGTGCAGTCGCAGTCACTGAAATTGTGCCCAGCGATGTAGCTGTTTCGGATGCAGAAGGAGCTGTAAACATCCCCGTATAGCGTCGATAACCGGAGTTCCGGTCCAGGTCGTCGTCTTCCGTTTCTGAAAGAGATAAAGTAACCTTTTGACCACCAACGTTTGCCTGAACAGTTGCGCCCTCGTAAGCAAGTGCGGATACAGAAACTTTCATTCCGCCGTCCACATTAATGCTTCCGGTCGGCCATATTTCTTTGAGAACCTCCACCTGCCGTGTGATCGTATAGGTAAACGTTTTGCTCTTATGTGAAATTTTAAAAATGTTTTCCCCTGCTTTTAAATCCTCTTTGATCGTGAAGTAGCCGCTTTCATTGGTTGGAATCTTTTCCCCGTTGATCGTAACGGGTTCACGCGGGTCAGATGCACCTTGGAATGTAACACTTGGTTCCTTGGTTGTAAACGTGGTTTTCGAAGGCTTTGTAAGCGCGAGCTGGCTCAAAACATATTGTTCATCAATTTGGTCGTTCATATATTGAATCAATGTCGTAGTACTATTACCCGGATTATTTAGCAGTGCTTTGAGGGAATTAAATGCATGGCCATAGATATTTTCTACCTTTTCCAAATCAATCACTTGTTTGGTCAGCTGTTCGTAGACAGTCCAACCGATCGACTGCGTACCGACACGATCCGATGCGTGCAGAATGTAAAGCGGTACGTTTGCCTCGGATGTCACGTTCGACCACCAATCCGCAACAATGCCAAAGCGGGCGGTCTGTTCGTTGGTTGATCCGTAGTTTTCCACCATTACAAAATCAAATTTTCCGCTTTTTACAAACGCCCGCGTATCCGCATTGCCGTCTCCAAGCGCAGTAAATGCCGCTGAAGTTTCGGTGCCTTTGGGATCATCCGCAGAATTCTGCCAAACAGCTTCCGCCAGCAAACCGACTTGTGTTCCGGGTGCATTGGTGCGAATAGATGCAGCCGCTGTATCAACAAATGATTCCGGCACTTGTCTAAGATAATTCTGATATCCCATACCGCCGCCATTGCGCACATATTGAGCGTAACTGTCTCCACTAGCGGTATTATAGTATTCATTTAGAAGAATACCGTCAAATTTATATTTTTCCGCAAATGCGCCGATGCTTTCGGATACCACATCCAACGTATCTCCGTCCGCACTGGTTAGACGCACGTAACCACTGTTGTCCATCCCATCCGTTACGTCGTATGTAGCATAAACATAAAAGCCCATCTCACGCGCTTTGTCGGTAATATATCCGGTGCAATCAAGATCGACCTGCGCCTGTGACAATGTTTTTGAACTAAACAGAACGTCATCGTTGTATTTTGTATCAATAATGATGGTATTCATGGTTAAATCTTTTGCAGATTTTAAAGCCTGATCAATCTGCGTGGCAATTGTCGCACGATCTGCATTTTCCGGATTGGTCAAATAGTCACGGCCAGCCACCAAAACCACCGCCCGCATTTCGTCCGGTACATTATAGTAAATGGTTTCTTCTTCGGGCGGCTCTTGACTTTCCAACTCCGCTTCTTCCGAACTTTCCTCAACAGACTCTTCTTCCAAATAATCCTCTGGATTGTCGGAATCGCTTTCTTCATCCAGCAGCTCCGATTCTGCATTCTCAGAATCCATTTCAGCGGATGAACTAGATTCCGTTACAGGCTTGTCCACTGCATAAGGATTATTTTTTAAAGAAGCCAAAACGCCCGTCAGCATTGTAATCATAACGAAAACTGCTGACAGGACGATTGCTATCATTTTCCGATTGGGAGTATGATGTACCACTTAGTTGCCTCCCCAACAGACAGCTCGATACTGTCTTTTGATGTTAAAATTTATATTGGCGCGCGGTCAAGCTGACCGCGCGTCGTTTCCTCACAAAGTTAGAACAGCTTTTTGAGATTTGCCTTTTCTGTTTTGATCTGAGCTGAATTGTTCCGGTAGAGGGATTCATAGCTATAAACAGCAACTCCGCCGTAATGGGAAGCGCTTCTCGCTGTTTTAACCATACGAGCTAAAATATCCGACGTATCAATCCATTCATTTTTTCCGGCTCCTGCCCAATCGTCCGTCTGTCCAAGCTTATAAGCCGCGAGACCGATATAAAGATCAATGCCGGAAACTTTAATCATACGGTTCCAAGTGTCTACCATTTCGGCAAACGGATGGCCGCTGTTTTCAAATCCAAAATAGATTTGCGGGCAGATATAATCAACATAGCCCTTATTCGCCAGCCATTTTGCACAATCGATAAACTGCACATCATAATTGTTATTGGTGTTGCCCTGCGGGCTGATTCCAAATACACAGGAAGTGTCAATGTTCTTAATTGCAGAGTAAACCTGCCGAACCAAGATGTTGACATTTTCGCGCCGCCAGTCGGCCTGCGACTTTGAACTTCCCGATGCAAGATAGGTCGCTTTATCAAATGAAAGATCCGTTGTTGGGTAAAAATAGTCATCAAAGTGAATCCCATCCACATTGTACTTTTTCACAATCTCTTTGACACCATTAATAATTAATTTGCGTGCATCTTCACTGCCCGGATTATAATAAATCCCGCCGTTCCATTCCAGTACAGCATCATTTCCAGAATTCAGCCATTTTTTTGCCTGATTATCCGAAGACATCGGTCTGCCTGCACTGTTACGAACACGATACGGATTAATCCATGCTTCAATCCTTAATCCATGGCTGTCCGCAAGCTGACACATAATTTTCAACGGGTCATAACCCGGATTTTCGCCTTCCGTCCCGTTCAATAGATATGACCACGGATAGTACGAAGATTTATAAAGCGCATCTCCAAACGGCCGCACATGTACAAAAACCGTATTAAAACCTAAATCAGCTGCATTTGCAAAAGCCTGATCGATGTTATCCGTAAACTGCGCCTCTGATTTATTTTTTATCATCGGTTCCAGTGTTAAGTACGAAAACCAAATCGCACGCACCTTATTATAGATCGGTTTAGAAGCAAGCACTTCGGTCACTTCCGTATTTTGTGCTTGCGAAGATGATGCAGGAAGAACGACCTGCGAGGATTCAGATTTTGGCGTTTCCTGCATTGATTTCTGCGTTTCAGGCTCGGATGAAGACTCGACCGCCGATGCTTCGGATGATTCCGCCATCTCTTCGGATGATTCCGCCATCTCTGAGGAAACTTCACTAGAGCTTTCCGCCATAGATTCTGACGAAATTTCACTAGAACTATCCGCCGCAGGCTCTGAAGGATTCGGCTCTGAACTTTCGGATGACGCTTGATTCAAAGATTCATCCAATACAACTTCTTCATCTGCAGCAGGCAATTCACCGCCATACACGCTTTCTGATGATGACCGTTCTAAGATCGGTTCTGTTTTTAAAGACTCGGTTTCACGCGGAGCACATGCTGCTGTACTCAACGTTATCATAGCTGCTAAAATAAATGAAACGATCTTTCTCATGTTCTGTCCCTTTCTTTATGCCGCAATTCATATTAATTTTACACGTTTCGACGATAATGGTCAATAGCCGTATTGGAATTCTTTTCTTGCTGTTGACTTTTTCAGCAGATCGTATAAACTTTTCTTAAAAGACCATTTCCATGCGCAACGTGATTTTCGGATGGATAAGATTGGAGAATACTATGTTCTTTATAGGTATATTCGGAACGAATTCAAAAGTAGTACCCGCAGGACAATTTTCGGGGACAAACTGCCCTGTTTGCGGAAAAAACGGCACTTTTCATATCTGTCGTCATTATAACTATTTACATGCTTTTTTTATTCCGCTCTTCCGTTATCATAACTCCTACGTCGCAACCTGCCCATCGTGTGCCAGTGTATTTGAACTGCCGCCCGAAAAAGGCAAAGCGGCTGAACGCGGAGAAACGATTCACGTTTCAAAAGAGGAACTTCGTGTTCTGCGCAACAATGCTAGACTGCGCTGTCCCATTTGTGGTGCAGAACAAAGTGAAGGAAGTAATTTTTGCAGTCATTGCGGCGCTAAGCTGTAACAATCCAGCAAAAAAAGGCCTCCAAATGGAGGCCTTTTTTACAGCTAATCGAGAATAACATAGGGCTTTAACTTTTCTAATGTACTTTCCCCAATCCCCTCAATCTATAGCATTTCCCTTATTGTTGCCAATTCACCATATTTTTTAATATAGTTTCGAATGTCTTTTGCTCGCTTCGGTCCAATGTTAGGCAGTTCCTGCAATTCTTCTTCCGTCGCGGAATTAATATGCACACGTTTTCCTGATAACTCTGGATATGGATTTTGCACGGGAGGCGGATACAGATTGACCACCGCCGGCACCTCGATTGGGGCATATACCGCGTTGCTCCAAAACAAACCGCCGGTCAGCAGCAAAGCGATCAGCCCCAGCGAACCGTATCCAAGTTTCCAATCCATGTCGACGCTTCCCCTCATGTAGTTTATAAACAAAAGGATAGCATGAACAATTTAGATTTGCAACTAAGCGATATATAAAAAAACCATAAAGTAATGGCATACGCTCCCGCCAATTACAAATAGATGGAAAAGTTCATGAAACCCGAACGCAGGGGTGGGATTCGGACGCTTGATCATATAAATAACACCGCCGATGGTGTATAGAACTCCACCCGCAACCAAAAGCAGAATCCCAGGAACCGGAAATGCCGCCAACGCTTTTAAATCCACCAAAATAGCCCAACCCATTAGAATATAAAGAGAAGTTCCTAGCCATCTAGGTGCATTGATCCAACAAAGCTTCATGAAAATACCCGCAATGGCAATCCCCCACATAACAGATGTAAAGGTGACGTTTTTGGGATAAGGCAGTAATTTTAGCAGCAAGGGCGCATAGCTCCCCGCAATTAAAACATAAATCATTGCGTGGTCTAATTTGCGAAGTATGAGCCGAACCTTTTCAGAAGACATCGAAAAATGATAGATGCCGCTTGTACAATACAGCGCAATTAACGACACACAAAATAGAATGCTGGAAACTGCAGCCTTAATCTCCCAATCCTCCTGCATCTGCAAATGAATACACATTGCGATCAGCCCCAGTAAAGACAATGCCGCACCAACAAAGTGGCTGTAACTGCTGATTGGGTCTCTTGCTTTTTTAAATATTTTTGGCATACTATTATCCTCAAATCATTACATAGTTTTAAATACTACTTTATGTTATATATAATAACACATAACAGAAGAAATGCAACTACAAGTTGCATTTCATGCTTATTTTATGTAAAATAGATCTATAAATTCAAGAAGGTGATGACAAATGCAACAATTTGAAGATTTGCGAGATTCGGCATTATCCGATGCAGATATTTCTCCGGATGAACTTCCGCGGCTCGATTTATATATGGATCAAATTTTAACGTTATTTAACGATGGATTATCTGCCAACAAGCGAAATCCTGATGAAAAGTTAGTGACAAAAACGATGATTAACAATTACAGCAAAGAGCGTCTAATTGCACCGGTTAAGGGAAAAAAGTATTCACGCGAACAGTTGATTCAGCTTTTATGCATCTTAAATTTAAAACAAACGCTTTCTTTAACCGATTTAAAAACCCTTTTATCGGATGAAACCGAGGATGTTGATTTTGAAGGTGCTTACAAAAAGTCGCTCGAATTAAAACAGCGCTTAAAACAGGCGCTTCCTGCATTTTTAAACGATACGTTCGGCGATTGCATGGATCTTTCTAAACCTGAAATGATGCTGTCACTCACGCTTGCACTTTCTTCCGGTGTTACTTATCTAAAACGCATTTGTGAGGGAATCATTGATGATGCGAACGCGAAAACAGGTGAATCATAGGAAGGAGAATCAACAAGATGGAGCATCCCATTCGCAAACAGCTTTTAGAATTAGCGGAACCTTCTTATCAAAAGTTTTCTTCCAATCTGCTCCCGGGAGTGGACAATTTACTTGGTGTGCGAATTCCCCTGCTTCGAAAATTAGCAAAATCAATCGCGAAAGGTGATTGGAGAGCCTATTTACTGGATGCCTGCGAAGATACGTTTGAGGAAACGATGCTGCAGGGCATGGTGATTGGGTATGCGAAAGCAGATACTGAGGAACTCCTCCGCTATGTTTCAAGCTTTATACCAAAAATCACAAATTGGTCGGTATGCGACAGCTTTTGCAGTGGCTTAAAAAAATTGTATGCACAGGATCCTTTACGCTTATGGGAGTTTCTCCAGCCGTATATCACAGATCATCGTGAATTTTTTGTTCGATTTGGTGTCATAATGCTGCGTTGTTACTATCTTGATGATGCACATATTGACCGTGTTCTCGCGTTGCTTGCTGCAATTCGCCACGACGGATACTATGCAAAAATGGCAGTGGCTTGGGCATTATGTGATGCTTATATCGTATTTCCCGAAAAAACTTCGCACTATTTACAGCCTAACCGATTCGATGCGTTTACGTATCAAAAAGCACTTCAAAAAATGTTAGAATCACGGTGTGTAGATGCAGAAACAAAAAAACAGATTCGAAAACAAAAAAGAACCCATCAGTAAAGGCTTAAGCCTTTACTGATGGGTTCTTTATATTATATGGTTATTTACCAAAATATCTGTTCAGGAGACCCTGGAACGCACAGCCGTGTCTTGCTTCATCTTTCGCCATTTCATGTACAGTATCATGGATTGCATCCAAGCCCAACTCTTTTGCACGGGATGCGATCTGCTTTTTACCTGCACAAGCACCATTCTCTGCTGCTACGCGCAATTCTAGATTCTTTTTGGTGTCAGCAGTTACACACTCGCCCAGCAATTCTGCAAATTTTGCTGCATGTTCTGCTTCCTCATAAGCAGCTTTCTCATAGTAAAGTCCAATTTCAGGATAGCCTTCGCGGTGTGCTTGACGAGCCATTGCAAGATACATTCCAACTTCCGTGCACTCACCGGTAAAATTCATTCTGAGACCTTCTAAGATCTCCTCATCAACGCCGGCAGCAACTCCAATTCTGTGCTCATCCGCCCAAGTCATCGTGTCGGATTTTTGCTCCTCAAATTTGTGAGAGGGAGCTTTACATTGCGGGCATGCTTCCGGTGCAGATTCTCCCTCATAAACATAACCGCAAACAGTACAGACAAATTTTTTCATAATTTTTATCCTCCTAAAAATATTTAAAATCAATAATGATTATTGTTATGATTTAAATATAGCATATGTATTCTTTGAAGTCAAGTATAAATACCAAATATTTTAAAAAAATGATCTTTTTATTAATTTTTATTGAGAAATATCATCGAAAAAGAAAGGCTTTCTTTCCTTATTTTATCCCCACTATGTGGATAATTGATCTTTACTTTTAAGAATAAGATACCTATTAGAATCACATACTATGGATACTGTCACAAGGAAAGAGGTGAATAAGATGGCTAAAAATAAAAAATCCAATCACTCTCGTGATTGGATTCCTTTGGTCGGGATGAGAGGATTCGAACCTCCGATCTCGCGCCCCCCAGACGCGCACTTTAACCGGACTAAGCTACATCCCGAATGTTGCAGCGCAAATATACTTAAGTTTTTGACAATTTACCAAATATTAAAAGGCTTAATCTGCACCAGATAATTAGCCTCGTATTGCGTAGTATACTAAACTTTTCATTACCAAGACGCTAAGCTTTTAGTCGCTTTTAGATT
>CALLQM010000298.1 GCA_938014855.1 uncultured Clostridia bacterium
AGCCGGCCGGGAGTAGAGGAAAAGCGCAGCGAGTGGCCGGCTCCTTTTAGCCCCCGGCAGGGCGCAAAAGCACTTTCATACTGCCAGCCCCGAAGGTGCAGCGGTGTGAAAGTGCTTTTGCGTTACTTTCTCACCAGAAAGTAACAAAGAGGTTGTTTTTAGCGGAAATTTATGATAAAATAGAGGACGGAAGAATAAGCGGAAAGGGGGCGATTTTATGGGAGTTACGATTTCGGGTATGACAGGTGCAGGGAGCATCCGGCACAACAACCGCAGCTTCTCAGCGGCGAATGTAGACCGGAGCCGGACGGAGCAGAACATTGTTTTCTGCAACGAGGATCTGAAGCAGGTCTATCATATGGTCTTTGATGAAGCTCTCGCAGCCTACAACGCAAAGAAAACCAAAACGAGAGATAAGATACCGGACTACTATGAGCATATCCGGCAGAGTAAACAGGAAAAGCTGTTCCATGAAGCGATCTTCCAGATCGGCAACATGAGCGACTGTGGGTGCGGTACGCCGGACGGAGAACGGGCGGCGGCAGCTCTGAAAGATTTTGCGGAGTCTTTTGCAGAACGCAACCCCCATCTGCGGGTGTTCAATATGGTGCTGCACATGGACGAGGCAACGCCCCATCTCCATGTCGATTTTATCCCTGTGGCAACGGAGCAGTCAAGAGGACTTTCTACAAGGGTATCTATGAAACAGGCATTGAAGCAGCAGGGGTTTGTCGGTGTCGGCAGAAAGCAGACCGAATGGGCGGCGTGGATGGAACGGGAGAAAGAAGCTCTGACGGAGATCGCCCAGCGGCACGATTTTGAAATTATCTCTCTCGGCACGAACAGACCGCACATGGACTTGCCGCAGTTCAAGGAAGCGGCTGCGAGGCTGGAAGCGGTGCAGCAGCAGACAGCGGCAGTAGAGCGGGAGGTTGCTGAGCTGGAACGGCAGCGGGACGCTCTGAAAGGCACTGTGCGGCTCTTAAAGGAGGCTGACAGGGTAAATGCACCCCTGCATGATATTCAGCCGGAAAAGACGCTCACAGGGGCAGTAAAGGGCGTGACGGTGGATCAGGTCGAGCAGCTAAAGAAAATGGCACTGCGCAGCGTGACGGATCGGCACAAGGTACAGGAGCTGACGGAGGAAAACACCCGTCTGCGGTCACAGGTGCCGTCCATGAAGAAGCGGCTGGAAGAAGCGCAGCGGCAGCAGAGGCTTGAACAGGAAAACCGGAGGCTGCGCGATGAAAACTATTATCTGCAATCCGAGCTGCAGGAGGAACGCAGCTTCACCGAGCGTCTGACGGACGGCATCGGTCGGATGCTGGACTTCTTGGAAGAACACTTGCCGGAGCGTCTGCGTCCTCTGCTTGAAAAGGCGAGGGAGCTGCTGCCCGATCCGGAGATTGGACAGCAGCAGGAGCAACAGCAGCACCAGCGAGGAATGGGCGGCATGGAGCTGTAAAAGAAGCCTGTCCGGAGGGCTTGAAAATCTCTTTCGGACAGGCTATAATAACAACTGAAAATAGGGAATTGCTGTATTGATAATCTAAGCCCCCTGTAAGGGTACTCCCAACCTATATTTTTTCTCTCTGAAAGGGAGAAAGTCGGAGGGGAAAAGGGGGGTGAGCGGAGGGGTGTTGGAAGTGTGGTAAACCTCGTTAGAGGTTTTCCAAGCCACTGTGGTAAACCCATCGGGTTTTCCATAGTGGCGGCACTTTCAATGCCCCGCAGCGAGGGGGAAAAGGGGGAGGTGACTTTCTCTTTAAGGCGGCGTAGCCGCCGCTCTTTTGCTCCCCCTTTTCCCCCTTCCCGCCCGCAGGCGATCCCCGCCGCAGCGGATTTTCTTTTTGGTACTTTTTCTTTTGTGAGGTGGTAATATGACCGAGAATTATCGAGGCTGCTACGAGTATTTGAGCGCACAATATCCGGAGGTCGGAGGCTATGAGTTTTATAAAGAGCTGTTTCCGGACAATGAGAACTCCGGAGAACGGCACACGGATTTTTCCCATCCGAACGCTGTGTATCTGTATCGGGACGAACAGAGCGAGGATAAGAAGCTCCGGCGCAGGAAGATGTATAACGACACATGGGAACAGGATTACATGGAGTTTGTCGAGGGGAACAGCCTTACTTTGTGCAGCGGTCTTGCATATCGCAGAAAGGAGAACAGGCTGGAGAACGCCCAGCGGATGTATGCTCTGATCTTCGATCTGGATGGCGTAGGTCTTGCCGAGCTGCGCAACCTCTTTCTGCGCTTTGGCGGCGATCCGGAGCGAGTGCGCCGGTTGCCGATGCCGACTTTCCTTGTTCTGTCGGGGACAGGGCTGCATATCTACTATGTTTTCCAGCAGCCGATTGACCTATACCCGAATATAAAAATTCAGCTTAAAAGTCTGAAATATGACCTCACTTTCCGGCTATGGGAGTATGGCAGCACTTCGCAGGTCAAGGCGATCCAGTATCAATCCATCAATCAGAGCTTCCGCATGGTGGGCAGCATCAATGACAAGCATGGGACGGAGCTGGTCGCTTTCCGTACCGGAGAACGGGTAACGCTGGATTATCTGAACGCCTACGCAAAGCCAGAAAACAGGGTGGATGTCAATAAGCCTTTCAGCCCATCCAAAATGACACGAGCTGAGGCGAGGGAGGCATATCCGGAGTGGTATGAGCGTGTTGTTGTGAGAGGCGAGAAAGGACGCAAGAAGTGGGATATTGCCGGAAAGGTGCATGGTGATGATCCGTATGCGCTCTACCATTGGTGGCTGCGGCAGATCGGAGAGATAAAGGGCGGGCATCGGTATTTCTTTTTGATGTGCCTTGCTATCTATGCTTACAAATGCGGTGTGTCGAAGCAGCAGCTCCGGCAGGATATGAAAGAGGCTTTTGATGATCTGCAGATGGTGAAGCATGAGAACGCATTGACCGAGGAAGATATACGGAGTGCGCTGGAAGCCTACGACAAGGAGTATTACAATTTCACGATTTCCGATATTGAAGCTCTGACCGATGTTCGCATCGAGCGCAACAAGAGGAATGGTAGATCACAGAAAGAGCATTTGAAAAGAGCAAGGGCGGTGCAGGAAGTGGATTATCCTGGCGGCACATGGAGAAGAAAAGGGGCAGAAGAAAAGAAAGCGCAAGTCTATGCGTGGCGGCAGGAGCATCCAGAGGGACGCAAGGCCGATTGTCATAGGGACACCGGACTTGATCCGAAAACGATCCGCAAATGGTGGGACACCGTACCGGAGGGGCATATAACGGTCAAAATACGCCCATCACAGGCTTTGAGCGATCTGTTGGTGGAGGAATTTAAGAAAGGGCTGTAAACGCCCCAGAAACGCCCTACAAGGCGTTTTCGGGGCGGGTAAGGGTTTTTATATTACCCCACCGAAAACGAGGCTTGAAAACCGCGCGAAATAAGGCTTTTTCACCCCCTAAATGTACACGCTGCGGTGTTAGCATATAGAAAGCACTGTTCATAGAAAAGTTGCAAAAAAACATTTGCAATGCACTTGCAAATGTCACGAATATTGAATATAATATTAGTGCAAGCTAAAAATGACGAGGAAAGGAGTGCTATTATGGCTAAAGGAAATATGACGATAAGAATGGAGCCGGAGCTGAAAGCACAGGCGGCAGCTCTCTTTAAGTCCCTCGGAATGGATTTGAGTACGGCAACGGGTATTTTTTATCGACAGGCACTTAGGTGTCATGGACTTCCCTTTGAAGTCAAGGTTGACGAGCCGAATGCTGTTACCTATGCGGCGATGGAGGCGGCAGAAAAGGGAGAGGATATGTATGGTCCGTTTGATAGCGTTGCAGATCTGATGGAGGCGCTGAATGCTTAAGCCGGAGTTTTCGGGGCAGTTCAAACGAGATTACAAGCTTGCGATCAAGAGAGGCTGCGATCCGAAGAAGTTGGAGGAAGTGATCACGCTGTTGTGTAACGAGCAGCCGTTGCCGGAGGCGTATCGAGATCATGCTCTCACTAATTCCAGAAATTATAAGGACATGAGAGAATGTCACATCGAGCCGGACTGGCTGTTGGTCTATAAAGTTGTTCGGCAGACTTTGATTTTGAAATTGATAAGGACGGGATCTCATAGCGATTTGTTTTGAGATTAACTCCGGATGAAAGAGTGGTGATGATATTTGGCGGGTGTAATAACGGAAATTGCAATAGAATGTGGCGTGTCGGAACAGGCAGTTCGTGCATGGTGTAGGCGAAACCATGTTGCGAAAGATGCGAAAGGAAGTTTCGCAATCAGCGAAAGTCAAAAAACCGCCATATATCAGCATTATTTAGGTGTTGAACGAAAGCAAGTTTCGCAACAGGCGAAAGCAAGTTGCGAAACTTGCGAAACCACTTTGATCGCTATGCTGCAGGGAGAATTAGACCGGAAAAGCGAGCAACTTGCTGTAAAGGACAAGCAGATCGAGGAACTGAACGCAAGGTTGGCGGAGGTCAGCTCGGCGTTGGTGACGGCACAGCAGACTGCGGCAGCGGCCCAGGCTCTCCATGCTGGGACAATGCATCAGCAGCTTCTTTCCGGCAAGTCCGGAGCCGATCAGCCGGAGCGTGAGACAGAACCGGTTCAAAAGCGTAGCTGGTTTAGTAGGTTCTTTGGGGACTAAACAGAACGACAAATCGGAAGTTGTGGAGGTAAAATATAGATGAATCAAGGTAGAATTATTGTAATCACAGGTGCGCCGGGGACAGGAAAAACTACAACGGCATCTGCTGTTGCAAAAGAATCAGATTTGGAAAAGTCTGTGCATATGCACACAGATGACTTTTATCATTATCATGTAAGAAAGCCAAGCGCAAGGGAGTATGATGATTGCTGCAATGAATT
>CALLQM010000299.1 GCA_938014855.1 uncultured Clostridia bacterium
GCAGGCTGTAACCGGTTGGAAAACACACATTGGCATAGACGATTGTTTGAACGCCCATTTGAATGGATTCTTCAGCCAAAGCCATAAGATACTCCTGCGCAGGTGCGGCGTATGGATTCAGCCATGGTTTGCCGCCTCGGGCGGGATCATCATCGTTCCAAAGAATTTCGGAATTGCCGTATTTGACGCCCGCATTTTTAATTTTGGATGCGGCCAAAGGATCTAGAAATGCGCTGATTCGCCCAATCGGTGTCATCCCTTTGTCTTTTATTTTGTTACAGACAGCGGTCAGATCAAACGGAGAAGACGCGAGCGAAGCTTCTTCAATATGGGAGCGATACAAAACATTTCCTGCTTCATTTTTGAGGTCAAAATAAACGGCATTGAATTGGGTGGTGTCAACAGAGGATAGAGACTGCTCCAGTTTGGATGCGTCCGCGAGAATTTCTGAAGGAAGATAGATCCCATGAATGTCCGAGCCTGCATTGCTCGGTGCGGGATCCGGTTCGCTTGGGTCGGATTGGTCAGGGGTTTGGTGTTCTTCGGTGGATTGGTCTTTTTGAGCCGCCTGCTCAGAGGACGAAACCTCGGGTGAGGATGTTTGAGAGGAAGACTCAGCCGGTTTCATTGTGCTTACTGTGTCGTCTGACAGGTAATCCATTACCGGACCATAAGCACTCCAGCCGATGAACCCTAAGACGCAGACAGCCGCAGCTGCACCCAAAAAATGGAGCAGACGAGACGCCGGCGATCTGCCGCCGCGGTAGATTCGGTTGTAGCGTTTCACTTTAAATCCTTTTGCCATTGATACACCACCAATACGAATTTCTAAGCCTGTCTGCAACGCGTTTTAAAACCGTTGAAACAGGCTGTTTTTCAGGTTTTATCAGGTCGGGAGCTGATGTCCGATCAGCCCGTAGATTGCAAGCGAAAAGATGCCGATGTAAAGAAGCATAATCGGCAGGCCGCGAAATGATTTGGGCACATCCGCAAGGCTGAGTCTGCGTTTTCCTTCATAGACGAGCAGGAACGCTAAGGTACAGCCAATGCCGGAACCAAGCGCGAATCCCAGCGTTTTCACAAAGCCGTAATTTTCGCTGAATGCGATAAGGATTGATCCCAAAGCCGCACTGTTAAAACTGGCGGAAAACATCATCATTCGCAGATGGTAATGCAGTTTCGGGAGATATGCCCTAGTAATGAGAAACATGAGCGCAAATACAACACAAATGCAGGCGATGACCAGCAGATAGCGCAGATAAATGCGCCCCACTCCGAGGCTTTCTTTTTCACGCAGCAGGTTGTTAAGCGGCCATGCCAACACCGACGAAAATACGGTGACAAAACTAAGCATTGCCCCGAACAGCAGGATTTTGCGCGGGGAAGAAAGCGAGAAAGTCCGTTTGTTTGCGCCCAAACCACGTGTAAATACGGCATTTTGCAGTACAATTGCTGTTAGCATTACAACGAAAAATTCTTGAACGATATTCATATTAAAAAGCCTCCAAACCGGGAAGGTGGATACCGTTTAAACGGTGTCTTCTGCATGACGGTTTAAGCGTAATGTAAAACAAAGCACCATGCGTTTGATAAAGCGGAACAAAGCGCAGAAAAGGGCGGTCAGGATAAAGCCGGAAAATGCAATCTGCAAGCCGGATATTTTAATGGGCAGTTCCAAATTCACGCCCCATAATGAACTGTTGCCGAAAAATTCCCGTACAGCGGCGATTAGGCAGAGTGCAAAACTAAACCCAAAACTGTATGTAACCGAATCTACCAAAGCCAGAATTGGCTTTGCATCCGCTTCGACATAGCGATCATATAACATTGGCAAAATCGAGTTTACCGCAACAAGGGGAATATAAATCCCAAGCGAGTCGCTGATTTCCGGTGATATCGGCTGTATCAGCGGGATAGAGGCGATTACAAGCACCATCGAAAACAATGTATAAACGATTGGGGCAAGCCATTTCGACAGATATTTTCCAGTCAGTGATACCAACAAAACAGACGGGATCAGCGTGCAGGAAAAAATGATCGACAAAGCAACGGCATTTTTAAGACTGGTCGTAATCATAATTGCAAACGGCAATGCCAGTCCCAATACAAGAACCGGGTTTTTGGAGAAAATCCCCTCAACCCAGCGGCTGCGCCTTCTGCGTTTTCTGAGCTTTTCGAACTTCAAGGTTTTTCCTCCTTATGATGCGATGTATGGATTCATTATTTAAGTCAATGATTGGCGCAAACACATTCGCAAAGAGTACTGCAAAACTCATGCTTTCTTCAAATCCGCCGAAATAGCGGAACAGCATGGTAATGATGCCGGTAAAAATTCCGTATATTGCCAAAGAAGAATCGCGTTTAGGGCTGGTAGCCGGGTCGGTGATGATAAAGACTGCACCAAAAAGCAGCATACCGGACATCATTTCGTAAAGGAGCGACTGGACGCCGTTTGCACCTATACGCGGAAACAGGAACGCCATAAACGCGCACGATCCCAAATAAGAGATCGGAAGCTGCCAGCGGATGGTATGGCGAAACAACAAATAGATTAGGCATGTAAGCAGAACCAAAATATTCGTTGCACCCATAGGTCCCGGATAATTGCCTAAAACCATTTCCATAATGTCGTTGGTTGGTGTACCGCCCAGTTTGAGAACAAATGCAGGGTTTTGATAGAGCTTTATGACCGTGTCTCCATATACAAAAGCTTGCAGCTTTTCAGAAAACGTTCCTGCAACATCCAAAACAGCGAACGGCGGCGGGTACTTTAACACTGGCTGCGGCCAGCAGATTGCGGCAAAGGAAAGACCTGCGGCGGCCGGATTAAACACATTATTTCCCGTTCCGCCGAACGGATGCTTGACTACAATAATAGCAAAAGCGGCGGCGGTTGCAACCACATAATACGAAATGGTCGCCGGCATTGCAAGGGCAATGATCAGACCGGTAACAATCGGAGAAAGATCCCGCGGATTAAATTTTTTACCGCGGATGAGCGTACACAAAACATCGCTGATAACCGCAGCAGCTACGGAATATGCACACACTGCCAAAGCGCGTATACCATAAAAAAGGAAAGCAAGTGCACTTAAAACCAATAGCAGAGTAATGACGTCCAGCATCAGTGTTGCAATCGTATCCTGATACCGAATATGCGGGGCGGGTCGCCTGTCCAGTTTCATATCGTATCCTCCCCATTGGTGTCCGAAGTGTTTTTGTGCCATCCGCACAATGGATCTTTTTCAGCGGCTGCTGTTTCAGTCTGTTCTAATTTTACTGAGGGTTCCGCGTCCTGCACTTGAGCGGTTGGAGCCGCACTCGAAGCAGATTCTGAATCCGGCTGAGCGCTGACAGCAGCTTGTACCAGTTCTTTTTCTGTTTCGGTTGTAGACGGGTCAAGTGTATCCGCATGCATTGCGGATTTTTCTTCCCGCCGTTTGGTTTTCTTAGCGGCTTTTTCCGCTTTGCGGGCATAGTACTCGTTCATGTAATCGTCGAACTCTTGCTTTTCCCGTTTTTTCCGCTCCACAGATGCACTGCGCATCGATCCGGACATCTTACGGAATTCATGCGCACACTGCTTGATTGTATTGCAAAGATCCAGCTTTGCGGGGCACATGTAACTGCAGGTGTTGCATTGGACACACATGTGGGCATCCAACCGACGGAATTCTTTATAGCGGTGAAGGCGTGCACTGCGGTACAGCAGATAGGGGTTGAGCCCTTCCGGACACGCATGCACACACCGGGAACATCCAATACACTGGTCTTCCTGATCGTTCGCTTTATCGCGAAATGCTAATATTCCGCGCGTAACAGGGGT
>CALLQM010000300.1 GCA_938014855.1 uncultured Clostridia bacterium
GCCGAGGACGTGGTAGCGGCCGTTGAACTCGCCGGTGCGCTCGATGGCCTGGATATCGCGGGCTTCCTCGACGACGCAGATGAGCCCGCGATCGCGGCGGGTGTCGGCGCAGTAGCGGCACACGTCCTCGGCGGAAATGTTGCCGCATACCCGGCAGAAATGGACGCCCTCGCGAACGCGGCCCAGCGCCGCCTGCAGTCGGCCGAGTTCCCCAAACAGAAAATCATCCTGCTGTTTATGAAACGGCCATCCGCAGTCCACAACCACCATCGATTTACGTCCGCGTCCGGAAAATTCGTGAATGCATTGGGCAAGAAGTCGTTTCCCTGTTCCCTCTTCCCCTTCGATCAAAATCGGTTTCTCCGTCATCGCCAGACGCTTTGCTTTTCGCACGGTATCCGCCGGGAACACATATTCCGCATCGTGTTCAAACGATGCAACCGGATGTTCCGCGGAAAGTTCCTCCCAGTCGTGATTGGCATTGCTCATCGGGCGAAACAGGAACAGCATGCCGTTGCGGCTTCCGTTAATGACAATGTTACTGCAGGAAACAAATCCGCAAAACAGCTGACCGGTCTCCCCCATATACACCATCTTGTCGCGGATATCTTCCAATTTGTTTAAAAATTCCGTAATGACTTTATGCGGCAGTACTTTTGATATCATCTTTCCCATGCAGTCTTCCCGAAGATCGAAATACTTGGGAAACTGCCGGTTACAGTAAGCGATGCGGCCCAGCTCATCGGCAAAAACAATGGCATCGGATATAGAATCCATCAGCACTTCGCGTTCTTTCCGAATAATGTTGAGGGTATTGTAATCGTCGCGGTTTCGAATCTTGCTGGACAGCAGTGCCGACATGTTTTCCACAAACGCAATGGAATTGCGCACATCTTTAAAGATGGTCGGAACACGCTGTTTTGGAAGAACCAGTGCGATTGCCCCAACGACCGCTTCGTTGTAAAAGATGGGGACGCCGATAATACCGGTCATCTCACATTGATAGAATTCGGGACAGTTTTTACAAGCGCTGAAGTTAGAACGGTCATCAATCGCGATCGTTTCACCGCTCAATATAACCCGGCCAACGACAGATGTCCGGCTGATGAGTGTATATTTGTCGAAATAGCGGCAGGTATTGCTGACCGTTTTCAAATTGCTGTCAACGATGAGCACATCGACATCCAGCGTTTTTGAAATCACTTCAGAAAATTTATCCGTATCGCTTTTGATTTCAGCAAGCAGCATGCTCATCGCCCCTTTCTTGTCTATGCGAAAGTTGGAGATTTACAGCTTCTGTGCAACAAAATCCATCAGGGTTTCAATCTGATATGCCATGGTAATTGCGCCCGGATCCAAGTGACCGACGCCCTTATTTGCCTGATAGAATGCACGTCCGCGAACCGCTTCCATTTTGGCGGTGTTCTGCGCGCCATCGTTTGCGGCCTGTTTTACTTTTTCAAGGGTTTCTTTTTCCGAAACACCGTTTGCAATGCACTCGCGGTAACATTCGACCGCCGGGTGCAGGCTGTCAATCATCGTTTTAAAGCCGGGTTTTGCATTGCCGCGCGACATGATCGCTTCGAGCATTGCGGCAAGAAGTTCGCACAAATCTGCGTTTTCAATGACTTCTTTACCTTTTAGGGTTTTGGCTGCGCCAAGATAAGCACTGCCGTACAAAACGCCGGAACTTCCGCCGATGACCGCCATCATGGTCATTCCGATTTTTTTGAATTCATCAAATAGGCTGAGCGTTTTGAGTTCGTCACTGATTTCCACCAGTTTCTCAAAGCCCATGTTGATGTTGCTCCAATGGTCGCCGTCGCCGGTTGCTGAATCAAGCTCGGTGACGTAATCTCCATTCTCATGGATTTTCTGATATGCCAGGTTAATATATTCCACATAATCTGCGGATGTCAGTTGAAATCCCATTGGGTATCCTCCTTTTTTGCCCTTACAGAACTTTGAGAGCTGGTGTGTCGCACGGAGCATCCAGCAGCTGTTTGAGTTCGTCATCCAATTTCATCAAAGTGAGCGAACAGCCGGACATTTCCAGTGCAGTCATATAATTTCCGACAAGTGTTTTGTAGATTTTAATGCCTTTTTCGGAAAGGATCTTTTCGACTTCGTTGTTTAAAATATACAGTTCCATCAGCGGTGTGGAGCCAAGTCCATTGACCAGCAGTGCCACTTCAGAACCGGAATAATCATAGTCGCTGAGAATCTTATCGAGCAGGATCTGTGCAGTTTCTTTCGCAGTTTTAACAGTAGTGCGCTCAACACCCGGTTCGCCGTGGATGCCCATGCCGATTTCGATTTCATTATCACCAAGCTGGAATCCCGGTTTGCCGACAGCGGGAAGTGTGCAGGGGCTCATAGCCATTCCCATGCTGCGAATGTTTGCGATTGCTTTTTCAGCGGCCGCTTTGACTTCCTGCAAAGAACCGCCCGCTTCTGCTTTTGCGCCCGCAATCTTATGAACAAAAACGGTTCCTGCAATGCCGCGGCGTCCGGTGGAATAGGTGCTGTCCGGAACGGCAACGTCATCTTTTACAACAACGCTTTCCACTTCGATATCATCCATTTCCGCAAGGTCTTTGGACATGCCAAAGTTCATGATATCGCCGGAATAGTTTTTGATGATGAGCAGAACGCCCGCTCCCCCGTTGGCCTCTTCAATGCCTTTGATGATACGGTCAGGGCTCGGAGAGGAAAAGACGTTGCCCGCGACTGCCGCATCGAGCATTCCGCGGCCGACATATCCCGCATGTGCGGGCTCATGTCCGGAGCCGCCTCCCGAAACAATTCCGACTTTGCCGGATGTTTTTTCGCGGCGGGAAACAACCTCAAGCTGCTCGGTATACTGCAGCGATGGATGCGCTTTGACCATCCCCACAAGCAGTTCAGAAACGACATCGTTCGGATGATTGATGATTTTCTTCATTAAAAAACCTCCGTCCTCATTCTTAATTGATACGATTAGTAATCGTTATTTTTAAATTCTTGGATGTATTATGCCAGTCCCAGATAAGCCTGACGGACTCTCGGGTCATTGGCCAGCTCTTTCGCATCGCCGTGCATGGAGATCTTACCGATTTCCAAAACATAGGCACGATGTGCAATCGAAAGCGCCATGTTCGCATTTTGTTCGACAAGCAGAATAGTGACACCCTGCTTATTGATGTCTTGAATCAGATCAAAGATCTGAAGCACGATGTTCGGAGCAAGACCGAGCGATGGTTCATCGAGCAAAAGCAGAGTTGGCTCGTTCATAAGTGCGCGGCCGATTGCCAGCATCTGCTGTTCACCGCCGGACAGCGTTCCTGCCGCCTGTTTGATACGTTCTTTTAGACGCGGAAACAATTCATAAACGCGTTCAAATGCAGAATTGATCTGTGCTTTATCATTTTTAATGTAAGCGCCGAGGCGCAGATTTTCTTCAACCGTAAGCGCTGGGAACACTTCACGTCCTTCGGGAGAAAGGCTGATGCCCATTTTTACCATGCTGTGAGCCGGCATGCCCACAATGCTTTTTCCCTCGAACGTAATCGAACCTTTAGCGCTGCGTGTCAATCCGGAAATTGAGTTAAGGGTGGTCGTTTTTCCCGCTCCGTTGCTTCCGATGAGCGTTACGATTTCGCCTTTTTTGATTTCCATGTCAATTCCCTTCAGGGCGTGGATATTGCCGTAATAGGTATGCAGTCCTTCTACTTTAAGCATCTTTCTTCACACCCCCAAGATAAGCTTCGATGACCTTTTCATTGTTTGCGATTTCTGCGGGCAGACCGTGTGCAATGCGTTTGCCGTGGTCGATTACATAGATGCGGTCCGAAATATTCATAACAACGCTCATGTCATGCTCAATGAGGATGATTGTATAGCCTTTGTCACGCAGTTTGCGGATAAACTGAAGCAGTTCTTCCGATTCCTGCGGGTTCATTCCGGCGGCAGGCTCATCCAACAGGATGATCTTCGCATCGGTGGCAATCGCTCGCGCAATTTCAAGTTTGCGCTGGTCGCCGTAAGGCAGACTTTTCGCATAGTAGTCCATGCGGTCTTTTAATCCAATGGATTCCAAAATCCGAACCGATTTTACGATTTTTTCGCTTTCCTCTTTGCGGAATTTCGATGTGCGGAAGAAGGAATCAAAAAACGAGTATTTGGTGCGGATTTGTGTTCCAACCAACACGTTTTCGATGACTCGCATGTCGCCGAACAACCGGATGTTTTGGAACGTTCGGGAGATGCCTGCTTGGACAATGTCCCGAGGAGTCTTATTATGGATGGGGTTTCCTTCAAATATAATTTCGCCTTTATCAATCTGATAGACGCCTGTCAGCATATTGAAAACGGTGGTTTTGCCCGCCCCGTTGGGGCCGATAATACTGATGATCTCCCCTTTTTCAACCTCAAAGCTGACGTCGTCGACGGCCACGAGACCGCCAAAGCGCTTGGTGATGCCTTTCACTTCTAAATATGCCATATCGCGGTTGCCGTCCGGCGTCGTGCCGGAGCGGCGCTCCTTTCTTTACAGAATACAGCGTGGTCAGGATTGTTTGGCCAGTTCCTCTCGTGCCAGACGAGGCAGTTTATAGGGCATTTGAGATTTCCAGCCCAATACGCCCTGCGGACGGAAACGCATCATGAGTACGAGAATCGCACCATAAACAACGAATCGATAGTCCATTAAAAAGCGCGAGACTTCGGGGAATATAATCAGTACGGCGGAGCCGAGGAACATGCCCCGAATGGTTCCCATGCCGCCCAAAATTACGATACTGATAATCAGAGAAGAAACATCGAATGTAAACGAGTTTGGATCGATAAACCCGACAAGCGGTGCATAAAATGCTCCTGCAAGACCGGTGATGAACGCTGAAATTACGAACGCAAGCACTTTGCAGCGTGTGATTTGGATGCCCATCATCGTTGCGGCAATCTCGTCCTCTTTAATCGCGATAAACGAGCGGCCGGTCTTGGAACGGATGATTACAAGACATGCAATGGAGACCAAGAACACGAGCAGAAGCATTAGGTAATAAAGTCCGTGGTTGGAAAGCGTCAAATCAAAGCCGAAAAACGATGGCTTTGGAATATTTTTCAGTCCGAGCGTACCATTGGTGACGGTGCCCAGTTCATGAAAACCATACGGGCAATCTCGCCGAATCCAAGTGTTACGATTGCAAGATAGGTTCCTTGCAGTCTCAATGTCGGAAGCCCGAGAAGCAGTCCGCACAGAGCCGCCAAGCAAGCGCCGGCAATTGCGGCAACTACAAAATTGACATTGAGCCGCAGCATCAAGAGTGCACCGGTATAAGCGCCGATTCCGAAAAATCCTGCATGGCCCAGTGAAAGCTGGCCGATATATCCGGTCAAAACGTTCAGCCCAAGACCCAGCATGGCATATACGCCGATCATAATCAGGATTCGCATGATGTATTGGCTAAATCCCATAAACGGAATTGCCAGCAAAATCAATGCACACACAGCAGTGACCGGTAATTTATATTTCGCCAAAAAAGATTCCATCTGGTAGACAAACCCTTTGTTGGCGGTTTCTTTAGTAGATTTCACACCTTTCAGCCCCTTTCCTATGAATTAGACCTTGGTAATGGTCTTTTTGCCGAAGAATCCGGTTGGCTTTAAGATCAGCACAATGATAAGAATGATGAACGCCATGGAGTCACGGTAAGTAGAACCGAGGAACGTTGCGGCAAGGCTTTCGGAAACACCGACAACCAGTCCGCCCAGAACCGATCCGGGAAGCGAACCGATGCCGCCGAGAACTGCAGCTGCAAATGCTTTAAGACCTGCCATAAAGCCCATTCCGGGATAAACAATTTGATAATATCCGCTGATCAAACTTCCTGCGATGGCCGCGGAAGCGCCGCCGAGGAAAAAGGTGAAGGAAATAACAAAGTTGACATTGATGCCCATTAAGCTGGCCGCTTTCGAATTTTGCTCAGTCGCACGCATTGCAAGCCCAACTTTTGTTTTATTGACAAGCATCATCAAAGCAATCAGCAGAACAAGCGAAACCGCACACATGATGATCTGGGTAGAATTGACCTGTGCAATGCCGATGTCGATCATACCAAAATCAAAAAATGCAGGGAATGATTTTTTCTCACTGCCGAAGAAAATCATCAGCAGGTTTTGGATGATGTTGGAAATACCGATTGTGGTAATCAGCGAGGCAATTCGAATTGAATTCTTTTTACGAAGAGGCGCCAGCGCGGTTTTATCAATTACCACACCCAGTAAACCGGTAAATACGATGCTCAAGAGGATCGCGGGAAATACCCCAAACTGAAATCCCACAAACAACAGCGCAAAATGTGCACCGAATGCATATACCGATCCATGGGAGAAGTTGATGAGTCTTAAAATACCGAAGACCAGCGAATAGCCTACCGCGATCAGCGCATATGCCATTCCAAGTGCAAGTCCATTAAAAATCTGTTGTATAATCACACTCGTAATGGTTGCGGAGGATTCCGCAACACTCTCCTTTCCATCAGTTTTTGTATCGATGGTCCTTGTGCCGGATTTTCGGCAGTCTCTGAATGAACAGAGACTGCCAATCCCGCAAGCAAGATTTGATTATTTTACTTCTACGAATTCGCCGTCCTGAACAATTACTTTTACAAATTCTTTCTGAACGTCGCCGTTCGCATCGAACTTGGTCTGTCCGGTAACGCCCGGATAATCTACATTGTAAAGTTCAGCCTGTACTTTTTCACTATCTGCGCTGTCTGCAGCTTTGATTGCTTCCAGAATCATGCCAACAGAGTCATAGGCCTGAGAAGTCAAAGCACTCGGTGCAGAATCAAATTTTTCGGTGTAGCGAGTTACATAATCTTTGATGGTCTCGTCTTCCGAACCGGAGAAGAAGATAACCGGGAAACGAACGCCTTCAACGGCACTTCCGCCGAGTTCCAGCAGCTGCTGGCTGTAAGCGTTGGAGAATCCAACAATTTCGATATCCGGGTTGATTTGTTTATACTGACGAGCAACCGGTGCGAGCAGGTTATACATACCAACGCAGATTACAACGTCTGCACCTGCCGCCTGCAGTTTGGTGATTGCCGGGCTGTAATCGTCGGAACCTTCCATAACTTCTTCATGAGCTACGATTTTTGCACCGGTGTCTGCTTTTTCTTCGATGAGCTGTTTTACGATTGCAGAAGTATTGGTGCCCCAGTCGGTCATGATCGAGATGATACCGATGTTCTTTTTGCCCAAATCATTGATTGCGATGTCAAGACCCGCCGCAGCTTCCACATTGATGATGGTGTTGTTGCGGAAGATATAATCGCCAATGCCGGAATAGTCCGGATGGGATGCAGACGGAGAGATTTCAATGATCTTGTTTTCCTGATAAACAGGAGCAGCGGTCATACATACACCGGACGAGAAGTGTCCGATTACGCCCACAATGTCTTTCTGGCTGACAATTTTTTGTGCAATCGATGCCGCTTCTTCCGAAGAGTTTTTATCATCGAACGCAACGATCTCAACCTGTTTGCCAAGTACGCCGCCGTCGGCATTCCATTCATCCGCTTTAAGCTGAGCTGCATTGAGGAATCCTTTTCCATATTCGGCGTTGTCACCGGTCATCGGTGCAGCAACTGCAATTTTGATCGTGTCACCCGATGCACCGGATGCTGCCTGAGAAGAATGACACGAAGCTGCAGAAGAACCCGAGCCGCCTTTGCCGCATCCTGCGGCGGTGGATAGAACCATTGTCGCTGCTAAAAGAACCCCTAAAGTTTTCAATGTCCTCTTCATGCTGAAATTTGACTGCTCTGTGTAACCATCAGAATGAGCAGTCATCCTCCTTTCTTTCGCTCAAATGTGAAATTTCTTATTCGCATTTCCGGAAGAATTTCCAAAACGGTTGCCCATTTGGGAAATTCCCAAAAAATGTTTCTTTTTTCAGTGCGGCTGATTTACGAATCGATCATAATTTTGAGGATTTCTTCATCCGTTTCCTTCATTCCGTCCTTTGCCATACGAGATACGCTGTCAATGGTATCCTCAATTTTCTCTTTAATAATACCTTCGCCTGGGCAGAATCTCCGATTATCCTTTGCCATGTAAAACGCCATGAGAGCCGCATCGACACTGGACGCACT
>CALLQM010000301.1 GCA_938014855.1 uncultured Clostridia bacterium
ATGGTGTTCTTTAATTCTTCATTCATTGCCAGCAGCGGAATACCGCCCCCCAACGTTCCGGCGGGGCAAATCAGCTTAAAAAAGAAAGGATCTCCCATGCCGTACTGGTTTGTAATAATGATCGGCAAAGCAATCACAAAGATGAGCAGAATGGCATATTTCAGATAGCGTAAGGGTTTGTCAATGTGCTTTGGAATTTTAAGCTTCGGCGTTTTGACTTTATAAAGCAAGTCCTGTACAAATCCAAATGGGCATAAAAAGCCGCAGATAAGGCGGCCGAACAGAATGCCAAACAGCATAATGAAGCCGAGAATATAAAACGAAAACTTAAAACTCCGGTCGCCCAATACCGCCTGCAATGCCCCTATTGGACAGGAACCGAGTGCACCGGGACAAGAGTAACAATTAAGTACCGGGACGCAAAGCAGCTTGGTTTTGCCTGTAAAAATCTTGCCCTTTGCAAATCCGGCTGCATATCCATTTATAAAAATTGCAGAAATCAGTTGTACGATAGGTCTTTTATTTGTTTTCTTTTCCATCAGCCTATCCCGATGCACTCAAGACAAATGTTGACTGCTTTTTTCAGAACGACAATTTGTTCTTCACGCATCAGCCCAATACCGATAAATGCAAGTGCGAATATGAGAACGGCATATTTGATATATGGCTGTATATAATATTCAAATTTCATACGTCCACCTACTGTTTTGATTCTGTTTCGTCTGCAATCAGGGCGATTCTGTCAAGAATAGCTTGTCTGTAATCTTCTTCAGTTCTGCCTCCGAAATGCGGCTTGCCAACAACCTTGCCGTTGGAATCAACAAAAATAGTAGTCGGGAAAATGGTAGTTCGAGTTGTCAGTGCCTCTTGCAATACTTGATCAGGGAGGAGCGTCATAAAGTTTGCACCTGCATCACTCATAACTTCTGATGTGAATTCAACTGCTTTTTCAAAATAAATCCTTTCTTTTCATGTTCTTAATCTTTATTGATGATGTTTTTGCTTGCTGAGTAGGTGATGACAAAGTAAAGTCCATAAACAAAAACAACAAAAATTGATGTGACAAAAATGCTTGAAGTTATATTCATATTTCCAAATTCACTAATAACTTGATTAACTGCGGTAAGTCCTACTGCAGAATGGACAACAGCAAGCAAAAGAGGGAGCAGAAAGTAACATAGAATTTGCAAAAAGAGAGCCTTATTAAGCATTGATCTTTCTGCACCTAGTTTTTTAAGCAAATGATAGCGCTCTTTATTATCAGCTGCTTCGGATAGCTGCTGAATGGAAAGGATCGCAGCGCAAGTAATCATAAAAACAATCCCCAAATAGATGGCGAGAAAGGAAACGATTGCTGTTGCGGTGACAGAAGCAGCGCGAAGATCAATTCGGCTCGTAAAATGATCGAATATTGGATCTGCATTGGAATCTTGTTTGTAGTTTTCAATTGCTTTTTGAAATTCAGCTGCCGAATCTTGATCGAAAGCTTGCAGATTCAAAGTTGTATTGGAAATAGTCATGTTTTTTGTATAGTTATCATTGACAATCACGTTGATATCAGCCATAGCTTCGTTGCTAATTGAAATCTCTTGGATTTCGTCAAACGGAGTCAAATCAATTCCATCAATTGAAACAACAATTTGTTTCTCGATAAATTGTTTGCCAATATCTAAAAAGGTTTGGTAATTTGCGGAAACTGCATATTCGCCTTCGGATAAGCTGATTGGCTTAAGCCCCTGTAATTCACAGCTTTTATTGTAATCTGTCAAAGAAAGAAAGCTCAACGATCGATCACTTGTGTGATAAGAAAGTGAAGAGGTATCTAAAGGATAATTACCCCAATAGCCGCCTTCTTTGTCCATAACATACGTGTTGAATTCATAATAATCTTTTAAAGCAGGATGATTTTTAAGATCGTTTGGAAGGTTCTCGATAATGGAGGCTGCTTCATCACGATCACGAATACTCAATGAAAAATCATATGGAGCGAGCTCTCTAAAATTTTTAGATAACGCTTTTTGCATACTAAATCCGCTTGAAAAGATACCGATCACAAGAAGCAGTACAATGCATACTACGGAAACAGATACGAAATTTGTATTAATTTTGCTGTTAAGCTGACGAAGTACAAATATATTTAAATTTCTATAGTATAACTTTTTATTTGACTGTACCATCTTAATGAAAAATCCTGAAAGTGATAAGAAAAACAAAACCGTGCCCACTGTACCAAACATTAGAGAGAGCATAAAATAGATGTTTATGTTTATAATTCCGTTTTCTAAAATCAGATAATAAGACAAAGCAAGGCAGATGACGGAAAGGAAAAATAAAATAACAGATGTCCTGATGTTTTTGATTTTTAAGCTCTCATTTTTTTGCCCGCCGTAAAGTAAATCAATCAATTTAAATTTTCCCAATAAGGCAGTATTAAACAAAATAGTAATTGCAAAAATAGTCCCGAAGTATGCAATGCTTTTTACCATTGCATCGGGAGAAAATATAAATTTGAATGCGGTCATGTCCGCTTCAAATATTCTTGCAGTAAATACGGACATAAACTGTGAGCCGAATATTCCGGCGCAAAGCCCTACTGCTAAAGCAATCAGAGCCATAATAGAGGTTTCTAAAACCAAAATGATGGAAATCTTGAACTTTGTCATTCCAAGAATCAGATAAATGCCAAGTTCTTTTTTTCTCTTTTTAATAAAAAAATTGTTAGCGTATACAATTAAAAAGCCTAGGATAACCGCGACAAAAATCGAAATATAGGAAAGGATTTCTCTCAGCGCCATCATAGACTGACTGGTCGTTTCTGTGACTACCATGATTGCCTGCTGTGCGTAAATAGAGTTAAACATATAAAATATGCTGACGCCTAATACGAGGGTAAAAAAGTAAACGGCATAATCTCGGAAGCTTTTTACAGCATTGTTAAAGGCAATTTTAGTCAGCATTCATATCACCCCCGAGAAGTGCAATAACCTCCATAATGCGGTCAAAAAACACCTTGCGGCTTTCGTTTCCACGAATGATTTCATTAAAGATTCTGCCGTCCTTAATGAAAAGAATTCGTTTGCAGTAGCTGGCGGTAAAGGCATCATGCGTTACCATCAAAATGGTCGCACTAATTTCATCGTTTAATTTTTGAAAGCTTTCAAGCAGCATTCTTGCAGATTTTGAATCCAAAGCACCTGTCGGTTCATCGGCAAGCACGAGAGTAGGATTGGTAATAATTGCTCTTGCGGCAGCGACTCGCTGCTTTTGACCCCCTGACATCTGGTAAGGATATTTATTCAGCACCTCTGTGATATTTAGCAGCCGGGAAACCTCTTTGACACACTTTTCGATTTCCTCTGCAGGTCTTTTGATAATGGTAAGCGCGAGCGCGATGTTTTCAAAAGCAGTCAAAGTGTCAAGCAGGTTAAAATCCTGAAAGATAAACCCGAGTTTTTCACGGCGGAATTTTGACAGTGCGGAAGATTTCATTGCGGTCACATCATTTCCGTCAATATAAATATGACCTGATGTGGCATTGTCGATGGTGGAAACGCAGTTTAAAAGCGTAGTTTTTCCACTTCCGGAAGCACCCATAATGCCAATGTATTCTCCCTCATCTACCGAAAAACTGATATTGTTAACAGCCTTTGTGATGTTACCTTTTCCACCATAATATTTTTCTAATTGTTCGACCTGTAAAATTGTTTTCATGATGAACCCTCTCGTAATTTTATTCTATAACATATTTTACATCGGATTAAAATTGGTAGCCATAGATTTACCTTACAGAAAACGAACAGTTTTGTCACATAAAAAAAGCAGGCGGATTTTTTCTGCCTGCTTAAAAGTATTATGTTTCAAGTAAAATTCTGCTATCCTTTGGAAAAGTAATCATAAGAGTTGTCCCGCTTCCCACGGTCGATTGAATATCAAAGCCGAGATACATTTTATCGCACAGCCTTTTGCAAAGATACAGCCCAATTCCTGTGGACTTTGCAAAACACCTGCCGTTTTGACCTGTAAAGCCTTTTTCAAAAACCCTGCTGATATCCTTTTCTGGAATCCCAATCCCGTTATCGGAAACCGAAAGCACAATGCTTTCCTTGCTTTCAGTGACACGAAATGCAAGGTTTAAATTTTCTTTTTGATACTTTATACTGTTTGATAGTATTTGTCCCAATATAAAAATCAGCCATTTTTCATCACAATATACGGTTTTGTCGAGATTTTTAAAAATAAGCTTTGTTTTTGCCCCGATCAGCTGCTTTGAATGTTTTTTTATCGCTGTTTTCACAAGGGTATCCAGATTTACACTGTGTACGCTGTAATCTTTTTCCACGGTACTGCTTTTTGCATAATACAGTGCCTGTTCTACGAAACTCTCAATGCGAGAAAGCTCGCTGCGGATACTGCCTGTCACTTCATTTTTATGGTTTTCACACATCAGATCAATGGTGGATATAGGCAGCTTGATTTCATGTATCCATGTTTCGATATAATCTATGTATTCTTCATTCAAATGGCGATAATCTGCAATTTCATCATTCATGGATTTTGTGGCGGCTTGCAAAATATCAAAGAGGATATATCCTTCTTCAAAATCGGGTGTTTCCATTAAAGCGCCAATGAAATGCTTTTTTTCAAGCTCGTCGAGAGTTTTGAGAACCCGCTTATAAAACCGAGCTTTTTTAATATACTCATAGCTTAAAGAAATAACTGCAAGCAGAAAAGTTGAAAAGCAGATTAAAATAATTGCACTCATGCTTATCTTGAGACTTCCGAGAATAATTGCTAAGAATAGTATAATGGCAAGTTGAAAAGTCAAATATACCGTTTTTTCTTTTAAAAAAGAGGATAATGTCATATTAAATACCCCTGTCCTCTTTTGGTGGAGATAAAGTTTATAATACCAATTTCCTCTAATTTTTTTCGCAGCCGATTTACATTAACAGTAAGGGTATTGTCATCTACAAACTCGTCAGATTGCCATAACTCGTTCATAAGCTCTTCACGAGAAACGATTTTGCCTACGTTCTTTAAAAGTACCGAAACGATTTTACTTTCGTTTTTTGTCAGCTCAATCTCTTTGTCTTCATAGCTTAAAATACTTTTTTCAGCGCAAAAGCGAATGCCTTTATATTCTTTTCTGTCCGTGCCGCTTTCGCTTCGTTTCAGGATCGCCGATATATGAGCGAGCAAAATTTGCGTATTAAAGGGCTTGGTGATAAAATCGTCGGCACCGAGATTTAAGCTCATCAATTCGTCCATATCAGTGCTGCGGCTTGTTACCACGATAATAGGAACACTTGATTTTTTTCGTATTTCTCTGCAAATATGATAACCGTCAAAGATTGGTAGATTGATATCCAGTAGTATTAAGTCTGCAGCTGCATTTAAAGCAAGATTCATGATATTTTCATAATCGTCATCAAAAGAACATTCATATCCATAGGCTTCTATAAATTTTACAAGCTCTGTACGAAGAGCGACATCGTCTTCAATTATATATATTTTCATAATGCTCCTCTTGGGCTTAAAAGAAATGCTTTTTCTGTATTTTATAGTGATTTTATACAATTTTACCATACAAAAAAATATGATTCAACAGCTTAAATATGAATAATAAAGAGGGGAAAATGTGCCTGTTTTGGGCTTCTTCTTTAAAGTAATCGATATTGCAAGAGATATTGTTTAAAGTTTTTCTCGATTTTAGTTGACAACTTTTGTTGCTTATAATAATCTTTAATAGCTGTTTGTACCGATACATATATGACACCAGGATATTAAGTTATAATTAAATATAATATATCCATAATTTTACATAATATGATATCTTATACGAACTTGTTTTTTATC
>CALLQM010000302.1 GCA_938014855.1 uncultured Clostridia bacterium
AAGCGGTAAGCAAATAGAACGAAATGATTTTGCCGCTAAAATCCTAAATGAGTTTAAAATTGTATATCAGGGTCTAGAAACAAAAGAATTTTTGCAAGAATATAAAGCACGTTCTTGCGTCCTAGGAAAAACGATACAGGTTATACGCGGACAAGATTCTTTTAAAGCAACTGCTATCGACATTGATGATAATGCGTTTTTAACGGTTCAAACAATGGATAAAAAGAACATGGTCTTATCTTCTGGTGAAATAAGCATAAAAGGGAATTGGCTGTAAATGAAAGGTATTTTAAGAAAAACGTAGTATTTAAAAGAAAATATAACACAATATCGAATCCTTCAATATAATAGCCTGCTACAAGATTAGCCAATTAGCACGATAAAGTGTAAAATAAACAAAACGACAGCAATGCTGCTACCGTTTATTACTTACTTATGGGAGAATGAAAATGAAAAAGTTTTTATCAATTGTTTTAGCAGCTGTTATGAGTGCTGCATTAGGAGCATGCGGATCTACTGCTGCACCGGACACATCCAGTGAAGCAAACGTATCATCGGAAGCTTCGGAAGTTACCTCTGAGGAATCTTCCAGCGAGTCATCAGAGCCTGCTTCTGAAGAGGCCGCTGAAACCGATTTACCCGAAACCTTTGTACTTGGATTGGATGCATCTTTCCCTCCAATGGGCTTTACCGATCAAAATAACGAAATCATCGGTGTAGACATTGATATAGCGAAAGCAGTTTGCGAAAAACTTGGCATGCAATTCGAAGCGAAACCAATTGATTGGGCAAGTAAAGAAATGGAACTGAATACGGGTAAAATTTCTTGCATTTGGAATGGATTGACAATTACAGACGATCGAAAAGAAGCGTTTGAGCTGAGCCGTTCCTATATGACTAATGATCAGGTTGTCGTTGTCATGAACAACTCTGAAATTCAATCCAAAGCAGATCTTGCCGGTAAAATTGTAGCGGCACAGTCTGATTCTTCTGGCCTTGAAGCTCTGCAAAAAGATGAAATCTATTCGGAAATCAAGGATGGAGCCGCAAAAGAATACGCGGACTATGTTACCGCAATGGGCGATTTGGAACTTGGACGCTGTGATGCGATTGTAATGGATTCCGTTGTTGCAAATTATTATATCAGTGCGAATGCTAAGGAAATGCGGATTTTGGAAGATACCATGTCGGAAGAAGAATACGGCATTGCTTTCAAAAAAGGAGATACCGCACTACTTGAAGCAGTTGAAACTGCGATATCTGAACTTGCTGAAGAAGGCAAAATTGCTGAGATTTCTCAAAAATGGTTTGGAAAAGACGACCAGATCGTGACTTACTAATGTTTCTAGACTTTTTACAATGAAATAACCGCACTCCCATTCAAGAAATGAATGGGAGTGCGGGCTGTTTTGTGTTATATGTAAGAATGTTTTTTCTTATTAACAAACGAAACACGATACATAAAAAACAGGAGTGTGCCCATATGAATTGGAGCGATATTATAACCACTACAGCCGCGCTGATGCAGGGATTCGGCGTTGTAATGATGCTGTTCGCTGTCACATTGGCGGTGTCGATGCCGTTGGGATTTCTATTGACGCTGCTCACGCGAAGCCGATTTGCGCCTCTGCGCTGGCTTACAAACGGATATATCTATTTAATGAGGGCCACACCGTTAATGCTCCAGTTGTTTTTTATCTATTTTGGTTTACCAATGGTATCGGAATTGTTTAAACAACTATTCTTTTCTGCAATTACTTGTGCTATGGTCGGCTTTGTGTTAAATTACGCGGCCTATTTTGCAGAAATTTTTCGTGGCGGTTTATTATCAATCGATAAAGGTCAATATGAAGCATGTCAAGTTTTGGGACTTTCAAAACTGCAAACGACAGTTCGTGTCATTTTACCGCAAATGTTCCGTGTTGCATTGCCATCCATTACGAACGAATCGATCACTCTGGTTAAAGATACCGCATTGGTATTTGCAATTTCTGTTCCGGAAATTCTGCACTATGCAAAAGTAGCAGTCAGCCGGACAGGCACTGTCATGCCTTACGTGATTGCATTTGTTATTTATTTGATTGTAAATACGCTTCTCCAGCTATTCTTTAACTGGCTTGAGAAGAAAACCAGTTATTAAGTGGAGGCAGAACAATGGAACTTATTCAAGTAAAAGGACTCAAAAAGAGTTTTCAAAATGTTGATGTCCTTACCGATATTAATTTTAAAGTTAACAAAGGTGACGTTATTGCGGTAATCGGTCCGTCCGGTGCGGGGAAAAGCACCATGCTTCGCTGTCTAATAAATCTTGAGCAGGTAGACGGCGGAACCATCGAGGTGGAAGGGGAAAGCCTTGTCAGGAACGGCGAGTATGCGGACCGTGTAAAGTTAAAACACATTACAGCAAAAATGGGCATGGTTTTTCGAGAGAATATTGGAATGGTGTTCCAACAATTTAACCTTTTTCCACATTTATCTGTTCGTAACAATCTAACAATGCCCTATATGCAAGTAAAAAATGTGTCACAAGAAGAAGCGAACCAATTGGCAGAAACGCTAATTGACAAAGTAGGTTTGCGTGATAAGATGGATCAAATGCCTTCCACGCTTTCCGGTGGACAAAAACAGAGAGTGGCTATCGCACGTGCTCTTATGATGAATCCCGACATCATGTTGTTTGATGAACCTACATCCGCGCTGGACCCTCAACTTACAGCTGAGGTTTTAAACGTTATGAAACAGCTTGCGGCAGATCATGTAACCATGTTGGTGGTGACACATGAAATGTCGTTTGCGCGTGATATTGCAAATAAAATCCTGTTTATGTGTGATGGAGAAATTGCAGAAGAAGGCTCTCCGGATGAGGTGTTTTATCACCCAAAAGACGCCAGAACCGCAAAATTTCTTTGTTCCGGAAGTGAATCGTCTAATTCTTGAAAATGAATAGAATCTAAAATTTTGTCAAACATACCTATCGAAGATTTTCGACAGGTATGTTTTGTTATTGTTTATGAATGATTCTTATAAAGGAGCAGACGAATGAAAAAAGGTTTTGGGCTGTTATTGGCAGCTATTTTGATATTTGGAGGATGTAGCACAAAAGCCGAGCCAATTGTAGAAGAACCAATGGAAATGGCGAACGGTCAAACTGTACAAACCGTTGTGGATAAAATAGCGGATCAAATTGGAATGGATATGCCCGCTGATGTTAAAGATACTGTATTAAAAGATTTGTTTTCCATTAGTCCTGCGTATGTTGAAGACTATGCAGGCAAAATTTCAATGGAACCGACAAGCATGAATCAAATAGTTGCAGTGAAATCAAACCCGGAAAAATCGCAAAAGGTTTTAAAAGGGCTAAAAAAGCGCTTATCTGATATGAAAATGTCATTTTCACAAAATCATGAGGATGAAAATGAGCAAATATTGCAAGGCCAGGTTGTGGAAAAAGGAAACTATATTTTTTTAATTATTTTATGCGAAGACAGTGAAACAATCGATACACAAATGCAGGAAATAATTAAAATAATTGAAGAAGTGTTTTAATTTTACACTTGAATAAAACCGCAAAATTTGGTAAAGTGTACTGGATATTATCGTATCTAGTACGCTTTATTTTTTAAAGGAGGAATTGGATGGTATTCAGCAGCATCTTATTTTTATTCCGTTTTCTTCCGATTGCATTTGTTGCTTATTACCTCACCCCATCGCGTTTTAAAAACCTAACGCTGCTGATTGCAAGTTTGGTTTTCTATTCATGGGGCGAGATTCGTTATTTCCCAATTATGGTGTCGGTCATACTTGTTAATTATATTGCAGGTCTGCTAATTGAAAAATGGCGAGAAAAGCAAGGACTGCGCAGAACAGTGCTTATCGTTTCTGTGATTTTTAGTGTTGGATTTCTTGCATTTTTTAAGTACAGCAATTTTTTAATATCGAATTTAAATGCATTAGCAGGTACCGCAATCCCTTATTTAGAAGTGACAAAAAATCTGCCGTTGGGGATCAGTTTCTATACGTTTCAAATCCTAACTTACACAATTGATGTTTATTTACAAAAAATCAATGCCGAACGGAATATTATAAACTTTGGTACATTTGTGGTTCTTTTTCCTCAGCTGATTGCAGGCCCAATCGTAAAGTTTGCAGATATTCATAAAGAACTGCATGAACGAAAGATTTGTCCGTCTAATATTCAAGACGGGATTACGCTGTTTATTTTGGGACTTGGCAGTAAAGTGTTATTAGCGAATTCAATTGGAGCGCTTTGGACAAAGATAGGGGAAGTCGGATTTGATAATATATCGACTCCACTTGCTTGGATAGGGATTACAGCCTTTACACTGCAAATTTATTTTGATTTTTCCGGCTACTCTTTAATGGCAATTGGTATGGGAAGAGCATTGGGATTTCATTTTCCCCAAAACTTTAACTATCCTTACATTTCGCGAAGCATAACAGAATTTTGGCGCCGTTGGCATATGACTCTATCCGGATGGTTTCGGGAATATCTCTATTTTCCACTTGGTGGAAGCAGGGTAGGAACCGCTCGCCAATATTTTAATCTGTTTGTTGTGTGGGCGGCAACTGGGCTTTGGCATGGCGCAAGTTGGAATTTTGTGCTTTGGGGATTGTACTTCTTTGTATTGATTTCATTCGAGCGGCTGTTTTTAAAACCAATTCTTGATAAGCACCGTTTATTTTCCCATGTTTACCTCATTCTTGCGGTTGTTCTTGGATGGGTTTTATTTGCAATCACTGATATGAATCAAATGGGCGTATTTTTTAAAAACTTGTTTGTTTTCCGCGGCGGGGATGACTGGATGTTCTACCTGCGCAATTATGCAGTGGTACTGGCGTTGGGAATTATTATGTCTACACCTTG
>CALLQM010000303.1 GCA_938014855.1 uncultured Clostridia bacterium
ACAACGGAATTGCAACCACGCTGCCTTCTTCCGAATCATCAAAGAAGAAACGCAGTGATACCATCGGTTCATTGATTGCTCCTGTTGCAACCACTTGCTGTGCCATTTGTTCAATCAACGCTTGTTCCTCATAAATTCGGACATTTTCACCATACATACTTTTTGGATAGTCGTACGTATCATAGCCATATTCTTTTTCCCGCATCAGTTCTTTTTGCTGTTGCAAATCCTCTCGGATGTATTCCAATTCTGAATTGAGGAAACTTTCGTAAGGAGACAGCTGGAAAATGGCTGTTCTGCTTCTTGTGTTCGGATACTCGGCAACCACTGCAGAACATTTGCTAAGATCCGGTTTGAGCTGTTCAATCAATCCTTTTTCGTTGAGGATCTGCCAAGTGCGCTGCTGCTCACTGGTTATATAGAAGTATCCATTATCTGCGCTTCGAATGCCGCCGACTTTTGGACGCTCAACATTGAACATCACAACTGCAAGAATATGATCGGTCGGATAAAGCAATTCTTCACTGGTTTGGTCAAGCAGATCTGCTTTGATTGCTTCCAGCAGTGCAACTGATTCCTGTTCGGAATAGATCTGTTCAACTTTATTTCCGCCAAACGCATCGGTTATCATCCATTTTGAAATCAGTTTTGGCTCAATAAAGAATGCCGGATGAGTCTGTGCAAGGAATTCTGCGTTGGTTTCCAAAACCGCCAGCTTCATCAGTGTCTCAACTTTCACCACGTTGTAATTGCGCTGCATCGTTTTGCCATTTTTTAAATGATACTTAATGCTTGTATCGGCATATACCGTTTGATCTTCATCAAAATGACTGTAATCCCTTTGATACTTCACATCCACAACCTCTTGGTGATAATTTACGACGGCTGCGATCATTTCGGGATCCGTTAATTTTACAGAACGAACGGTTTGATAATTCCAGTCGGACGAATTTTCAATTGGTATCGCATCAAAAATATGGAAATCGTCAAATCGTCCCATATAGCTGATTTCAAGTGATTCAATATTTTCCACATCGGGCACACGGTTTTCATACCCAAAACCACCCATCAAAATCACAAGTGTGCTTGCGCTCATAACGGCAACCATCACGACGCCCATCGGGATGCTCTTAATGAGGGACTTAAATCCACGGTTTAAAATGACTTCAATGATGGTATAAATGAGAATTCCGCCAATCAGCGACCACATCACGAACATCATATCTGCCGATGCGGAGTCTTCCCCATTCACTCCATAGAAGATTAAACCAATGGTGATACCGCCAATCAATGTGCCAATGAATTTAATAATTACCTGCAAAGGGCCTTTTGATGTGGTGGTCTCCGCTCGTTCACTATTACGGCGGCGATACAGCCACATTGCCGCAAACAGAAGAACCACTGCCAACAGCAAAAATACGACAATTGCGATATTGCTGTTTAAAAGCAATGCGCTCTGTTCCGCGTTCAGCGCTTTAAATCCACTTTGTGTTACGTAATTTGTAAACGATAACCTTGTCGGCATCACAGTAAGTGGGCAAAGATCAAGCAACGTCTGCAAAAAGATTTCATTTGGCTGGAAACCAAACAGAAATTCCGTCGCCAAAGCTGTATAAATACCCAATATAACCGGAGTCGAAGCCATTAAAACACCGGAAAAAATAAATGCATCAAAAACCGTACCAACCAGTGTACAGACGACTGTCGTCAGTAAATAGATAAAAAATGCACTGATGAGCCAGCCTGCCATATCAAGCAGGATCTGTCCAACTAAAAAGGGCTGAAATCCAAATTTGATCGTCTGAAACAGTATAATCAATAGATTGGATGCCAATACCGGTATTGTAATGATGGTCATTGCGACCGCAGTATTGATGCCCAAAAGCATTTCACGTTTCACCGGCAGAGCATGAAACACATCAGCCGCTTTCTTGCTGTGCATATAATTATTCAGCACCAAAGCAAGAACAATCGGCACAACCAGTATGATCATCGTATAAAAGAAGGCAGACACAATTGTAAATTGTTTTCCCATTCCCGCTAGACTATATACATCCATCGGATTTGTACCGGCTGCAATTTGCATCTGCTGATTTTCCGTCAGATCACGGAAAATGCGCAATGCATATTGAAACGGATAAAAAATCAACAACAGCACAGAAAATAATCCAAAATATCCCATACTGCGGCGGAGCGCACTCCGATATAAGGCTTTGAATCGCCCTGAATCAGAATATGATGTTGTTGTAGTCATAGCCGACCGCCTCCATTTCATGAATAAATACTTCTTCCAGTGTCAGCGGTACCCCCTCCGCAAACACAGCTCCTTTCGAAAGTAAATACTCTGCTGTTTTGTCTGATGTTCCTCTTACAATTAAATTGAGCAAACTGCCGCTTCTTGAAACCTGCATGAGATTCAGCTGACTGAGCACCTCATCGGAAACTCCATCCGGAAATGCGGCATGTACTTTACAAAAGCCGAGCTTGATTTCATCAATTTCTCTTTCAAATAGAATCCGGCCTTGATGAAGCAGCCCAACATGGTCGCACAAATCTTCCAGTTCACGAAGATTATGGCTGGTAATAATCACGGTCATTCCTCTTGCCGCGATATCATCCGCCAAAAGTTTTTTGACTGCTCCGCGAATGATTGGGTCCAACCCGTCAAATGCTTCATCTAAAAGCAAAACATCCGGCATACAGGCAAGCCCCATCATTAAAGCCGCCTGCCGTTTCATACCTTTTGAAAAAGTGTTGATCTTCTTTTTCGGATCAAGCGGAAAGATGGTGCATAATTTGGCATAACGCTCTTCCGAAAAATTGCGATAGATGCCTTTATAAAATGCGGCCATATCATTAATTGTCGATTGGGGCAGAAAATATAAATCATCTGCCACGAAAAAAATACGCTCTTTCACCGCAATATTTTCATAAACAGGCTGACCATCCAACGTTATACTGCCGCCATCCGGCATAAAAACACCTGCTAATAGACGCAAAAAGGTGGATTTGCCCGATCCGTTGCTTCCAACCAAGCCATAAATCGAATTGCTTTCAATTTTGGTTGTTAATGCGGTAAGCGCCGTAAAATCATCGAAACATTTCACCAGCGATTTTGCTTCAATCATGTTCGATTCCCTCCTCATAAACTGAGCGGACCGTTTTGTCCACTTTCTGATAGCTGATGCCCGCCCGTTTTCCTTCAATTACGGCTTCTTTGATGCGGATCAGCCGTTGACGGCAGACCGTTTCATTTGCACGGTTTCCCGGTGCAATAAAACTACCTTTTCCCGCCACTGAATAAATAATACCGCTGCGTTCCAGCTCCTGATAAGCCTTTTGCACTGTATTGGGATTTACTCCTAGTTCGCGTGCAAGATTTCTCACCGACGGAAGCTGTTCTTCCGGCTTGAGCGCTCCGGCAGAAATCATTTCGGATACTTTTTGGATCAACTGCTCATAAATAGGCTGTCTGCTTTGTAAGTCCAGTTGCAGCACAGTTTCACCCCATTCCCATGGTATTTTTATGTATTGTGTGTATTGGTTTGCTTAGTACAGTTAAACATTACCACATATTTATTGAAATTGCAAGAACTTTCTTATAAAAACTTTAAGCATTATGGAGTAATGTTAACATTTTTATAAATTTTTTAAGAACTAATTTGACACTCGCAAAAATGATGGTATACTTTAAAAGGTCATGATGAACGATTGGCCATTTTTTTAATTATAGGAACCTGTATATCCTCGCTAATCATTTGGCTATGCGACTTTACACGAAAACAGAAAAAGCTGCAAAGGGGTAATCCGTATGAGAAAAACAAAAATTATAAGCACACTGGGCCCCGCCTCCAGTCAAGAAGAAATGGTACGAAAGCTCATTGATGCTGGAGCAAATATCATGCGATTTAATTTTTCTCATGGCACATATGAAAGCCACAAGAAAACATTTGATATTGTAGACCGTATTCGCCGCGAATTGGATTTGCCGATTGCCACGCTTTTAGATACAAAAGGTCCGGAAATTCGTCTTTGTACATTCCAAGGCGGTTCTGCTCAATTAAAGGCAGGCAGTGAGTTTATTTTGACGGCATCCGAATGCGAAGGAAATGCCAGCCAGGCACAAATCAATTTCCCCGGTTTAGTAAACGATGTGAAAGTCGGCGACCGCATCCTGTTGGATGATGGAGCGATTGCGCTGCGAGTAAAAAGCACGCACAACCCCGACATTATCTGTGAAGTGCTTAACGGCGGAAAAATTTCCGACCGCAAGGGCGTAAACGTTCCGGGTGTCAGCCTGTCGATGCCATATATCAGTGAAAAAGACCGCGCCGACATCGTTTTTGGTGTTCAAACCGGATTTGATTTTATTGCGGCATCTTTTACACGC
>CALLQM010000304.1 GCA_938014855.1 uncultured Clostridia bacterium
TCTTTTTCCGTTTCCGCGGCCCGTTTTTCTTCTTCCTCCAATTGTTTTTTCAGTGTCGGAAGTTTACCGTATTTCAGCTCCGCGGCCTTGTTCAGGTCATAAACACGCTCTGCCTTCTCGATATCGGCGTTGACCTGCTCCAATTCCTCACGCAGTTTCTGTACCTTTGAGATAGCATTTTTTTCATTTTCCCATTTTGCTTTCATGCTCTTAAATTGTTCGCGCATTTCCGCAAGTTCTTTTTGAATCTCTTTGAGATGTTCGCGGGAAAGCTGATCCGTTTCTTTTTTCAATGCCGCCTCTTCAATTTCATGCTGCATAATTCTGCGGCGGATTTCATCCATTTCGGTTGGCATGGAATCCATTTCTGTACGAATCATGGCACATGCTTCGTCTATCAGGTCGATTGCCTTATCCGGCAGAAAACGTTCGGAAATATAGCGGTTGGAAAGCGTAGCCGCAGCAATCAGCGCCTGATCCTGAATTTTAACGCCGTGGAAAACTTCGTAGCGCTCTTTTAGTCCACGAAGAATCGAAATGGTATCCTCAACGGTCGGTTCCGGCACCAAAACCGGCTGGAAACGACGTTCCAAAGCCGCATCTTTTTCAATATATTCGCGATATTCATTGAGCGTGGTTGCACCGATACAATGCAGTTCCCCACGTGCAAGCATCGGTTTTAGCAGGTTTCCGGCATCCATCGAGCCTTCAGTCTTGCCTGCACCCACAATGGTATGCAGTTCATCGATAAACAGAATGATCTTACCTTCGCTCTTTTTAATTTCCTGCAGAACCGCTTTTAGACGTTCTTCAAATTCTCCGCGGAATTTTGCGCCTGCAATCAGCGAGCCCATGTCCAGTGAAAAAATAGTGCGGTCTTTTAGATTTTCCGGAACGTCGCCGCGTACAATACGCAGTGCCAAGCCTTCTGCAATCGCAGTTTTACCGACACCCGGTTCACCGATCAAAACCGGGTTGTTTTTGGTTTTACGGGATAAAATCCGAATAACATTTCGAATTTCATTGTCACGTCCAATCACCGGATCCAATTTTTGATTTCTCGCCAGTTCCACAAGGTCAGAACCATATTTTTTCAGTGCATCGTAAGTATTCTCCGGACTGTCGGAAGTAACGCGGGTATTTCCGCGTACACTTGCCAAAGCATTTAAAAAGCCATTCTTTGTAATACCGAATTGCTGAAAAACCTGTTTCATTGCGCTGTTCGGCTTACTCAAAAGTGCAAGCACGATATGCTCGACCGAAACGTATTCATCTTTCATACGTTCAGCCGTTTTTTCAGATTCCACCAACGCTCGGTCAACGTCCTGCGAGACATAAATTTTGCCCTCTTCGCGTCCGGGTCCGGTCATGCGCGGGAGCTTTTCAATTTCTCCTTTGACAACAGACTGCAAAGAATCTACTTGAATCTGCATCTTTTTTAAGAGCTGTCCAATCAAGCCGTTTTCCTGCGTCAGCAGTGTATAAAACAGATGCTGTTGTTCTATTTGAACATTTTGATACTCAATAGCCAGATTTTGTGCGGATTGGAGCGCCTCCAAAGATTTCTGGGTGAATTTTTGAGCATTCATGGAACACTCCTCCTTTGTAAATAATTTCACTTGCTAAAGTGAATTAGCACTCTATGTGGTTGATTGCTAATTCTATTGTAATTCAGTTTTCTTGAAAAATCATGTACAAATTGTAAATTTTTATAATTCCTAACATTACCACTCATTCATTATGATTAAAGTCAGTGAATCCATTGCTGCATGAAGTTTACCTAGAATTCATATGGTATATGGTCAGGCTTTTAAAGATTGACACAAAATCATTTTAATTTATAATAAAACTATTCATTCTGTTAAAATTGCGGAGGTATTGTTTATGGAGAAATGGATTTTCTATATTTCTGAGCTGAACAGTAAGGTAAACACATTTGTGTGGGGACCGGTTATGATTGCATTTATGATGCTGATCGGGCTCTATTTTACAATCGGAACCGGCTTTTTCCAAATCAGACGATTTGGAGTTTGGATCAGCGAAACCCTTTTAGCGATCTTCCGCAATAAAGATGTTCATGATAAACGCGATCCTCATACGATTTCACAATTTCAGGCGCTGACAACCGCTCTTGCGGGAACCATTGGCACCGGTAATATTGTCGGTGTTGCAACTGCAATTGTTGCCGGCGGTACCGGCGCCATTTTTTGGATGTGGGTTTCAGCATTTGTGGGAATGATGACCAAGTTCGCTGAAAATGTCCTAGGCAACCATTATCGTTATAAAAATGAAAAAGGTGCTTGGGTCGGCGGCCCGATGGTCTACATAGAACGCGGACTGCATTGCAAATGGCTGGCTGTACTGTTTGCCCTGTTTTGCATGATTGCATCGTTTGGAATTGGAAACATGACGCAGGCAAATTCCATTTCGGGTGCGGTAACATGTATTTTCCATATATCCCCGCTCTCAATCGGAATCATTGGCATGCTTTTGACAGGATTGGTTATTTTAGGCGGAATCAAGCGGATTGCCTCCGTAACAGAAAAATTGGTTCCGTTCATGGCGCTCGTCTATACCATCGGCGGATTAGCGGTTCTCATTATGAATCGGTCACGGATTCCGGCCGCGTTTTCTTCTATCTTTACGGAAGCATTCGACTTGCGAGCGGCTGGCGGCGGTGTTGGCGGATATATGATGATGAACGCCATCAAATTCGGCGTTGCAAGAGGAATCTTTTCCAATGAGGCAGGACTTGGCAGTTCCGTAATCGTAAACTCTGCATCCAACGTAAAAGAGCCGGTACAACAAGGCATGTGGGGAATTTTTGAGGTATTTGCAGACACAATTATTATGTGCACCATCACGTCGCTTGTCATCCTCACTTCCGGGGCCCTTTCCAGCGGCAAAGATGGCGCCGCTCTTTCCATCACAGCGTTTTCCACCGGATTCGGACAAATCGGCAGTATTTTTGTTTCATTGGCAATCACCTGTTTTGCTTTTTCCACAATTTTAGGCTGGGCATACTACGGCGAACAGGCATTGACGTATCTTTTTGGACAAAAACCCATCATGTTTTATAAAATTGTTTACATCGCCATGACTTGTGTAGGATGCGTCGCAAATCTCGAATTGGTTTGGAGCATTTCCGATACGTTTAACGGTTTAATGGCAATTCCGAACCTCATTGCAATCGTGATGCTTTCCGGCAAAGTCTTTTCACTCACTAAAGAGTATTTTGTTCGCAGAGAATTTCTGCGGCGGCGGGGAGGTTAAATATGTCGTATAAAATGATCTTTTTTGATGCTGACGGTACATTATTTGATTTTGATCGTTCCGAGCGGCATGCTTTTTCCGCCGCGTGCGAAGATGTTGGCATTCCCGCCGATTTACGCCTCTACGAACGGTACCATACGATTAATAACGCACTATGGAAAGAATTTGAGCTTGGAAATATCGACCAACCCACCTTGCGTCTGCAAAGATTCGCGCAAGTGTTTCATGAAACAAACATCCATGCTGATGTATCGTTTATGAACCGGCGGTATACCCTGCGCCTTTCACAGTGTTCCTATTTAATAGACGGAGCATTGGAGCTTTGCCAAAAATTGCATGGACAGTATCCGCTTGTGGTTGTTACAAACGGCGTCCCTGAGC
>CALLQM010000305.1 GCA_938014855.1 uncultured Clostridia bacterium
TAAGACCATTAAATATTGTGCCGATAATTTTACACAAGATTTTGGACTTGACTTAGAAAATATATTTAAATTAATAACTAGAAATTTTAACTATTTTTTGTATATTCATAATATTCTAACAATAAACTGAGCAACATATTCATAGTCTTTATTTCAATTTTCGGCTCCGCAAAGACAAGAATATCTGTTAGATACAACACTTTAAATATGCGTATGATTGCAGGCTTCTGAAAATGAAAAAATATCTGATATTTCATCCGCTGTAAAGATGAAATATCAGATATTTTTCAATAACAGTGTTCTTAAATTCTAACGATTTTTATACAAGAATAAAACTAAATTCGAGCAATAATTTATTCGTCGCATTTTCCTACATGCTCGTGCTCATGGCAAATGGAACCGGTAGACCGCAAATCTCCGCGAAGATACGCCTCTACCGCTACCTTGGCGTCACCCTCTGCACCAACGATCACCTCAATATTCCGTTCATTGAATATCTCCACGGCTCCGCCGCCCATGCCGCCGGCAATGATGACCTCTACACCCTTGTCCGCAAGAAAGTTAGGAAGAAAGCCGGGTTTGTGCCCGGGATTTGGGATGATGGTTTCGTCCTCAATCTTTCCGCCTTTCGTTTCATAGATATTGAAATTTTCACAGTGGCCGAAGTGAGGCCAAACCTCTTTTCCATTACATGCAACAGCAATTTTCATTTTGAATGTCTCCTTTTCTTAATTCAATATCTTTTTAAAAATATCATTGAGCCAATTTCCTTCAAACAACTCAATCATTCCTTTATCGCAGCCAGTAGCTAGCTTGGGATCAATAGGAATTTGGGCAATGGCATTGATATGATGCTTATCTGCGATGCTTTCAATATGGCTTTCGCCAAACAAGTGTAACCTTTCTCCGCATTTGCTGCAAATGGCATAACTCATATTCTCTACAAGACCGAGAACCGGAATATGCATCATCGCGGCCATGTTTACCGCCTTCTCTACAATCATCCCCACCAATTCTTGCGGTGAAGCAACTATCACTACGCCGTCTACTGGAATGGATTGAAACACCGTCAGCGGAACATCGCCTGTTCCTGGTGGCATATCGATGAACATATAGTCCACATCACCCCAGAGCACCTCGGTCCAGAACTGCTTAACCGTTCCAGCAATAAGTGGCCCGCGCCATATCACGGGGTCGGTCTCGTGCAATGTTAATAGATTTAGAGACATTATTTTGATCCCTGTTTGCGACTCAACCGGTAAAAGGCCCAACTCACTGCCTTCGGCCCTTCTGCGTAAACCGAACGCTTTAGGTATGGACGGGCCTGTGATATCGGCATCCAAAACAGCAGTACGGTATCCGCTACGCTGCGCCAGCACCGCCAGAATGGAGGTAACAAGGCTCTTGCCGACGCCCCCCTTCCCGCTGACCACTCCGATCACCTTTTGAATGTGACTTCCTTCATGTGGTTTTTCCAGCAGACTTTCCTCCTTGCGATCGTTGCATTCTTTTCCGCAGTTTTCGCAGTTGTGAGAACATTCCTCACTCATATTTAGTTCCTCCTCCGTGCTCGATGCGTACGAATTCGGTCACCCAAATTTTTCCGAATCAGCTCCGTAATTTTCTTAACAAACGGACATTAATTACCGGCTAAATCATTTTAAAACCAGTGATTACCGGACAATAATAATCTGTTTGCATACAGCGAAAAATTTCAGTCTTCATAACATATTTTTTTCAAGCAGTTCTATAGTTTTGTCATAGATCTGCTTTAGCGCGTCCCGTGCAGGACAGTCAATCTCCGCAAGACTTTTTCCTGCGTTGATTGCGACGGATGCTTGTTCATCATAAGGAATGCGTCCCATAAACGGAACATCATTTTCTTTGCAGTAGGCTTCTATTTTGTTCGCTTGTTCAATACAAGCATTATATTTATTGATGCAGACTGCGACTTTGGTCCGCAGAATAGAGGCTGTTTTCAATATGCGTTCCAAATCACTCATACCCGACACCGAAGGCTCTGTTACAATAAGCGCCAGATCTACGCCACTTACTGACGCAATAACCGGGCAACCGATTCCCGGCGAGCCGTCAATAATTACAAGTTCCGGATCCGGTGCCGCTTTAATCATGGCCGATTTCACCTCGCTAACCAGCAGCCCAGAGTTTCCTCTGCCCATCTTAAGCTCTGCTGTAGAGAATACCCTTGTATCTTTATATAAAGTTAGTTCCCCGGCAACGTCCTCATATAACTTGGCCGCACCTGTGGGACATACAAAAGCACAAACCCCACAACCCTCACAAGCATATTCATTGACAACACATTTCTCGTTCTTATATATAATAGCATCAAAACGGCAGGCTTCCAAACATGCCTGGCAGCCAACACATTTAGCTGGGTCAATAAAAGATTTTTTGGAGCCATAATAGTCTGATCGCTTCGGCACAGAATCCATATGGTTGACAATGTGTAGGTTAGGAGCGTCCACATCACAGTCCGCAAAGGCTTTTGCCTCAGAAAAGCGAATAAACGCTGCGGCAGTTGTGGTTTTTCCTGTGCCTCCCTTGCCGCTTAGAATCAGCAGTTTTTTCATACAGTCACCTCCTGCTGAATTACTTCCAACAAGCGATCAAACCACGCTGTACATCGTTGGTCTTGTTCATAAGCCAATTTTCCTTCTGCGCCAAGCTTGGCAAGCTCAGAACTATATGGAATCCGCAGAAGAACGGGCACTTTATTTTGTACGCAAAACTCTTCCAATGGCTCGTAAGGAGTATCTTCCTTGTTTATAACCACAAAACAGGGTTTATCAAACAGCTTTACCAGCTTATAAACCATTCTGAAATTGTGAAATCCAAAGGCGGTGGGCTCTGCAACCAGCACGCAACAATTTGATGCCGTAACACTTTCCATCACGCTACACCCGCTTCCCGGCGGGCAGTCAATCACAGATATCAACCCTTTGGCGAAACCCTCTTTCAATGTCGTTTTGATGACAGGTACGGCAGAGACCTCACCGGGATTCAAAACACCCGTCACAACATCGATGCTTTGACAACTGCCTGTCTGAACAATGCCTACGGGACGTTCCTTTTCTGTAACAGCTTTTTGCGGGCAGACGCGTACACAACCTCCGCAATCGTGACAAATTTCCGAAAAAACCATTGGCTTATTTTTAACAAATATCAGCGCATTGAACTGGCAAAAATCCACACATTTTCGACAGCCGTCACATTTTTCGGCATCAAACTCCGGGAGTCGAGTAAAGACCTGCTGTTCTATGCAGTTTGTAGGCTTCAAAAAAAGTCTGCCGTTGGGTTCCTCCACATCGCAGTCAATATAAGCGGCGTTTTGCGCCGCAGCCGCCAGATTAGTAGCAACAAAAGTTTTCCCCGTTCCGCCCTTGCCACTTAAAACTGCAATTCTCATTGTTTTCCGTGAAAGCCAGCATGAAAATGGGTCAGCGGCACAAGTTGCCCGTTTTTCATGGCTTCTATATTCTGCTTCGCATCAGCACCTTCGGCCTGATAAATTTTAATACCAGCGGCCTTAAATACTTCTGCCGCATTCTCGCCGCAGCGAACGGTAATGAGGGTATCGGCTTTTTGATCTATTATCAATTGCGCCGCTTTAATCCCCGCTCCGCCTTGGGCCGAAGCGGCGGAATTATTCACGATTTCTGTATTCCCACTCTCCGTATTATATATCATAAAATACGGAGCTCTGCCAAAGGAAGCGCATACGCTCATTTTATTCTCATCAAGTGGAATTGCAATCATCATTTTTTCTTCCTCCTTTATCTTTTCAGGCATCATGCGATTACGGTGCCTATGACAACCGCCGCGGCCGCAGTATGGCTCATTCTCCTCACAAAGACGGTAATAGCCACCTCTAATGATCAACGGCCGACCGTTGACAAGAGCGGCAGCCAACTTTTTCCTTGCTTCCGTATAGGCCTGCTGAACCGTAGCACGAGCAATCTTCATATATTCGCCACATTCTTCTTGAGAAAATCCCTCGTTGTCAATCAGTCGGATGGTCTCGTATTCATCCACGGTCAAAACAACTGACTCTACATTACCTTCTAGTGACCTCGTTGGCCTAAATTCATCGTATTTTGGAAGGCAACATACCTTCCGGCACTTTCTTGGTCGTGGCATTTGCTATCCCTCCGTAACATAGGCAGAGCCCGAGGATTTCCTCGGGCACTGCTTGCTTTTTACATCTCTTGCAGACGTTTCTCAATGTTTGCTAGTCGATCCTGCAAATTTTCTTTGAGGCTTGTTAAAGCTTCCTGTTCAGTTGCTCCCTCAAATTGACAGAAACCCATGCCGCGGCCAAAGCCACGACCTAAGCCACATCCATAACCGGAGTTACTAAAGCGAGCGCCTGTACTGCGGCACATTCCACGCCCAAAACCATTTCGAGCTCCCATACCACGGGGACCTGTTCCATCCATACCTGGCATTTCTTTCACCTCCTTGTGTTTATAGCATATGCTATTTACTATCTCCATTATAACCTATTTATGGCATATGTCAATAAGGAATTTAAAAAACCGAAAAATAATAGAACTTTTCTTCAATGATTCAAAAAAAACAAAAAACAACAACAATATGTACTTCTATTCATTTAACAGGTTGCAAAGCAAAAATCTGCGAGACAGAACTTGTTATATTACAGTCGCAACTCTCTGAAATATCGTATTTTCTCCCGAGCAAGCATTCTCAACGAATATCAGTCATCTTCTTGCTCTATTTCCTTCAACGTCTTGCCTTCCTCAGTTTTCCAATCTGTTAAACCAATGGCTTTTCTAACAATCATTTTATACTTTTATTATATGTTAATTAGCCTCTTTTCACAACAATTCTGTCTACGCAACCATACCTGTTTTTAACCTGTCTACTCAAACCTAACGTTTGCACACTTTTTGAATCCCGCATAAACAAAAGAAATCCGAGGTCTGAAAGTATAAAATAGTACAATCAGACCTCGGAGATATAGTGTTTAAGGCATTTTTAGTTTCTTACTTTCCTACCCTTGACATCAATACTACCGTCTCAACATGAAACTTTGGCTATTTTCTAAATGAGGTTAAATACACATAAAAGCCTCTATTTATGCCCTTATTAAAACATTTTTGTCATCTCAGCCTAATCATTTTTGATTAGGATATTTTATTTTTTAGAGCTGTATTTGGTATTTTTACGTTGTGTAACTCCTGTTGCCATTGTTATGTTGCTTCTATGCTTTTTTTCAAGTTGTACAGCTTTAAATCTTTCTTCTGAAATTATTGCCGGGTTATTACCTTCCGATAAATATTGCTCTCCATCATTTAAGGTTGCCCTCGAACCTTTGACTCAAAAGGTACAGTTTGTGGTAAATAAAAATACTATTTAATTATCATATTCTCGCTACTAAACAAATTAAATAACTGCCTCAACAATTTCTCATCAGTAATATTTGACTCTATTACACATTTAAAAACATGCTTGTACTTTTTGTAGCGTTTAAGAAAAAGGCAAG
>CALLQM010000306.1 GCA_938014855.1 uncultured Clostridia bacterium
TCTACGAAATAAAGTTGAATGGTTTGGAGTATTTGCTCAAACCTCTTATTAAGAAATAGTCTTTATCCTTTTTTCTTGATAAAAAAGGATGCAAAAATCAAGACTTGCACGTTTCTGCTATTTTTCTTTAGTCATTCCTAAACAGCATGCAACTCGCTTCGCTCAAACAGCATGCTGTTTTTAACGGAATTCCCTTCAGAAAAATGGCCGCTGAAACGTACAAGGTCGTTTTTGCCCGCGTGCCGCGTGCGTGGGTGTCTACATCCGTGTTATCCTTATATCCTTGTTTAAACCCTTCATTTAGACAGGAATTGTACTACCCTCAATTAACATAAAATGTCGCCTTGGAAACTTTGCATCTGCACAAATCTGCCTTTGCACGATTCATCCTTCTCAAATATCAGATCTTCATTAAAAAAATACAATTGCACAATCCCTCATTAACATCTAAAGGTCGCATACGGATGTTTGAGGTATGTAGAAATTCATCCTTAGCACGAACCATTCCTCTCAAATATCCGAAGCGACGAGTTTTTTGTTTCTTTTTTGCGGAAAAAAAGAAAATAAAAAACAGTATTTTTGTAAAAAATTTTAACATTAAACGCCGTTTGCAGCGGTATCAATGAATATGGAAAAATATCAAACGCTACTGTACTACTGTTACAGTACTATCGAAAATGCAGAACAGTTCGCTGCTGATCATCTTGAATTTTGTAAATCACTGGGTCTTGTTGGTCGTATTATCGTTGCCGATGAAGGTTTGAACGGGACGGTTTCGGGAACTCGGGAAGCTTGTCAGGCCTATATGGACGCGGTGCATGCCGATGAGCGGTTTGCGAAGACGGATTTTAAGGTGGATGAGGTGGACGAGCCTTCTTTTATCAAAATGCACTGCCGGTACAAACCGGAAATTGTTCATTCGGGTTTGCGCGATCCGCGGGTTATCGATCCCAATAAGGAAACGGGTAAACACCTAGCGCCGAAAGATTTCTTGGAGATGAAAGACCGGGAGGATGTGGTGATTCTGGACGTACGTTCTAATTACGAGCATACGGTCGGTCGTTTTAAGAATGCGGTGACATTGGATATCGAGAACTTCCGGGAATTTCCGGAAAAGATCAAGGAACTGGAACAGTATAAAGACAAAAAGATACTAACGTACTGCACGGGTGGAATTAAATGTGAAAAAGCTTCCGCTTTATTGCTAAAAGAAGGTTTCAACGATGTTTACCAACTGCATGGCGGGATCATCAAGTATGGTAAGGAAGTAAACGGTAAGGATTTTGAAGGACAGTGTTATGTGTTTGACAACCGCCTTACTGTTGATGTGAATACCGTGAATCCATCTGTCGTATCGACCTGCAGAAACTGCGGCGCCGTTACGGCAAAGATGATTAACTGTGCAAACCCCGAATGTAACGAGCATTTCACCCAGTGTGATGATTGCGGCTGGGAAATGGAGGGGTGTTGTTCGTCGAGCTGTATGGAGCATCCTCGCAAACGCACCTATGATGGAACGGGCTATTACGTGAAAGTTCCACAGCCCGTGAATGTGGACAAGATCAGCAAAAGAAAACATAAAAACCGACCCGCGGCAG
>CALLQM010000307.1 GCA_938014855.1 uncultured Clostridia bacterium
GGCAGAGCACATCCTTGGTAAGGATGAGGTCACGCGTTCGAATCGCGTTATCAGCTCCATAAATGTTACTGCTTTACAAACGAAGTTTGTAAAGCAGTTTTTGTTTGCATGAAAGCCGTAATAAATAATGAATAGATTCCATAAAATTGTAAAGTGAGTAATTTCTATAAAACGAAAAAACGACAATCTTTTTATATCAATATGAGTATAATACGAGTAATCGTATCTCTATAATATTACAAAATGTACATTAATGTTGCATATCTCTTGCTTTTTATTGCACATAATGGTAAATTATAAATGTGGCGAGAGGTGATACATGTGGAAATATTTCAGACTGCTATGCAAGAGTTGGCGATAAATTCTCTGTATGCGTTCATAATTATAGCCTTAATGTTTTTCTTTTCGAATCAAAATAAAAACAGTTTAAAGCAAATTAACAGTATATTTCAATCTTCTTTGGAAGAAATTCGACAATCCCATCAACAATCTCTATTGGAATTGCGTAAAACGATTGAATATTTAACGAACACCACGAAAACGTTATAATGAACATAACTAGAATATTTGATTATATTGTAATAAAGGGAGGAATGGTTGATGCTGGGATATTTGACGGTTCTTGCATTGGCTCTACTCTGTGCTGTTTTCTATTTTATCATCATGAAGTTACGTATTCGAACATTCCGGAAAATGGCAGAAAAACAAGTACAACAAGAACAAATTATGCTGGATTCTTTAGTAGTTGAACAAAATAGAGTCAAATTGCAGATTGATGGAATTCTTACGTTATTTCCTTTTATATCAGGTTATTTATTTCAAAGTACAATTATATTAAACAATTGCTTGCAAATTGAAGATTTGAAAATGGTGAAGGCGAAGGAAGAGCAAATTCAGCTGTTGTTAAGCGAAATTAAGACTGCACCGGAAGAACTTAAAAATCTTGTAATCGATCAATACGATATCAACCGAAAATTGACCAAGATCAAGCAGCCAATTCAAACGTATTTGGCGGAATTTAAAGTCAAAACCATGTTTGCAATGGCGAAAACGTCGTTATCGCTGCTTGAAAAACTATCAAGTAATTGTAATAAATCTGAAACGAGGGAAGAACAGCTCAAATTTGAACTCGTTACAATTTGTTGTGAAGGTTCTTAAAAACCACCCTGAACAGGGTGGTTTTTGTGTTTTAATGGGTGCATTTTTTATTTCTGCAATCCATCTTCTATATATTTAATTTAACGGAAAGAATGATACCGGACATCATGCCAAGAATACTGCCGAGCGAACCAAATCGACCGCTGTACATGCGTTTTGATTCTGGAAGCATATCTGCGAAAATGAGATAAAGCATTGCTCCGCCTGCAATCGAAAGACAAGTTGCAATCATTGTTTTTGAAGATCTGCCTGCCAATGCTCCGATTAATGCACCAAAGCTCATGGGGAGTCCGGCAAAAAAAGAAAGTAGAAACGCATGGGATCGTTTGGCCCCGCCTGCACGCAAAGGCACCGTTATGGATGCACCTTCTGGAATATCATGCAGCATAATGGCAATTGCTAACGATAGACCAAGCGATGCTCTAGCCTCATATCCCGATCCGACCGCTAAACCTTCCGGAAAATTATGTAAAGCGATGCCTATGGCAATTGATAAACCGGTATGTTTAACGCGGCTGATGTTTTTTTGATCTTTCTGCGATGCAATCAAATCATCAGAAAAAACCATAATGGCGACACCAAGCATTAAACCCAGCAGTACGATTGTCAAAGAGGCAAATTCAAATGCATTAGGAAGTAAATCAAAGCATACCACAGCAACCATAAGTCCTGCGGAATATTCCAAAATAAAGCTATTGATTCGTGGATTTGCCTGCGGAACAAAACATCCAAGAAATCCTCCGGCCGCTGTTCCTACTGTTCCAGCAGTTAGTCCATAAATTGTAACAGTCCACAAATCGGACATGCCTATCACAACCTTAGAAATTGATAGAAGAGTATATGCAGACTAAACGGGACTTATGATATTAAGGCGCGTTTCGACAAAAAAGGTACATCATATTGACCAATTTTGACATAATGTTATGAAATTTTTAAGCAGATGCTTTCTGGGTTTTGTTACAATTAGATTGTAAGTGTTGGACAAATATTACAAAGTAATTACAGACTAGTTACAAAAGAGTAACAAATATGAAAATAATTTTAACAAACAAGCAATAACCACTTGATTTTTACATATAATATGGTATAGTAGAACTACAAGATATACAAAACGTAAATATGAATTTTTAATTTATGTAAAAAGTTACAAATTGTAACTATTGAAAGGAGCATCTGCTATGAAAAATCAATTTTCTGTCATTATTGGAAGTACGGTAGCAGTTGCTTCTATGGCAATCCTGTCAATTGCCGCCAATGGGTTGGTTGAAATTTCGCCGGATGTGGGGATGTTTCGCTGGGCCGGTGAAGCGGTAGCATATGCGCTTCTCAATAAACTGACGCAGAAATTGGCAGCATCCCTTTTGCTGGGGTTTGCGGCTTATTCCATTAGCAATATCGTTATCCGTTCTAAAAAACGCAGCACATATTATTCTTGATGGTTGTTCATTTAATTATGCTTTTCATTTTTTTCTCCTAATTTTATAAAAACAAGCCGACGCCGAAAGGCG
>CALLQM010000308.1 GCA_938014855.1 uncultured Clostridia bacterium
GTGTATGGTATTATACTTAAGCGTGACTGCACAAGATATGCGTTGATGCGGGAGGTGGCCGCCTTAAGTGGTGGGGAATTTCCGCGGAGTATGTCCGATTTTTAAACCGGGCGACTTTAATACTGAACAGAAACCCTCTGTCTGCCACTTGGCGTGACAGCGCGGGTATCGGAGAAATCCGTGAGCGGTATGAAGTCCGGATAAACGAAAGTTTACCGGATTTTTTGTATGCTTATCCGCGGAACACCCGGTGGGGTGTGCAGGTGGTATCAGTCCTAAAGCGTCGCTAAGTGGAAACTGTAAGGAGGCGATGTAAAGTGGCAGTCAAAGAAAAAATCAGGATCAGGCTCAAGGGCTACGATCATCAGCTCATCGATGCGGCATCGGAGAAAATTGTGGAGACTGCAAAGCGCACAGGCGCTCGCGTATCCGGTCCGATTCCTCTCCCGACTGAGAAGGAAATCGTTACCGTTCTGCGCGCGGTTCACAAATACAAGGACAGCCGTGAGCAGTTTGAGATGAGAACCCACAAGAGACTCATCGACATTCTCAGACCTTCCAACAAGACTGTGGAAGCTCTGACAGGTCTTGAGCTTCCTGCCGGCGTTGAAATTGAAATCAAACTTTAATTTCCGCTAAGGCAGAAACCCCGACGACGGATTCGCCGTCAGGTCAAGTTGGCGCAAACCGCCAACCAATAACCGTAGGAGGTAAGAAAGGTATGCAAAAGTGCATCGTAGGCAAAAAGATCGGCATGACCCAGCTTTTTGACGAAAACGGCAAAGTGATCCCTGTTACTGTTGTTGAAGCAGGCCCTTGCGTTGTTGTCCAGAAGAAGACAGCCGAAAACGACGGCTATGAAGCTGTGCAGATCGGCTTCGGCGACATCAGCGACAAAACCTGCAACAAACCGCAGAAGGGACATTTTGCGAAAGCGGATGTTGCCAACAAAAAAACACTTAGAGAATTCCGCCTGGAAGATGCTTCCTCGCTGAATGTAGGCGACCTGATCAAGGCCGACACATTCGCAGCAGGAGACGCAATTGACGTGGTTGGAACTTCCAAAGGTAAAGGGTACGCGGGCGTTATCAAGCGTTTTAACACCGGACGTTTGAAAGAAACCCATGGTACCGGCCCTGTTCACAGACATCAGGGTTCATTGGGCGCCTGCTCAGATCCTTCAAGAGTTATGAAAGGCAAGAAAATGCCTGGTCATTTGGGCGCAGAGCGCGTGACCGTTCAAAACCTTGAAATCGTCAAAGTAGACGCTGAAAACAATCTTATTGCTATCAAAGGAGCTGTCCCGGGCGCCAAAGGCGGTCTGGTATGCATCACAGATAGCGTTAAGGCGTAAGGGAAGGAGGATACACACAATGCCAAAGGTTAATGTATATGATATGGCCGGCAAAGTCGTTTCGGAGATGGAGCTTTCGGATCTCGTCTTCGGTATCACGCCTAACCCGACGGTGGTTCATCAGGTCGTAGTAAACTACCTTGCCAATCAGCGCCAGGGTACACAGTCCACGCTGACACGTACGGAAGTGTCCGGCGGCGGCAGAAAGCCCTGGAGACAAAAGGGCACAGGCCATGCAAGACAAGGCTCAATCCGTGCTCCGCAGTGGAGAAAAGGTGGAATCGCCCTTGGCCCTAAGCCGAGAGATTACAGCTACTCCCTTAATAAGAAAGTCCGCCGTCTGGCGATTAAATCGGTCTTTTCCGATAAAGTTCTCACCGGCGACATGATCATCGTGGACAAAATTGCATTGGACGGCTACAAGACCAAAGCTGTCACCGCAATGCTCAAGGCACTGGGCGCTGATAAGAAAGCACTCATCGTTATGCCTGAGACAAACGATCATCTGATCAAGAGCGCCGCGAACATCCCCGGCGTTAAGACCGCACTGGTCAACACCATCAATGTTTACGACATGGTAAACTGCAATAAGTTCATTGTTGCAAAAGATGCTGTTGCCAAACTTGAGGAGGTGTACGCATAATGAAAGCACCGCAGGATATTATTCTTACTCCGGTTATCACCGAAGCTTCCATGGCAAATGTGCAGCTCAAGAAGTACACCTTCAAAGTTGCAAAAGATGCCAACAAACTGGAAATCGTTAAGGCTGTCGAGGAACTGTTCCCCGGCACCAAGGTCGCAAAGATCAACACTGTGAACTGCCGCGGCCGCTTTAAGAGAATGGGTCGGACCGGAGGCTATCGTCCATCTTACAAGAAGGCGATCGTCACATTGACAGAAGGTTCAAAGACTATCGAATTCTTTGACACCATGCTGTAATGCGTGCGTCCAAAGACCAAGTATGGGGTAACTCATATGCCCCGCTAACCACATTATGAGGAGAGTGAAACCGAATGGCTATTAAAAGCTATAAACCGACATCGCCTAGCCGCCGCCAGATGACCTGCACGGACTACAGCAATTTGTCGAAGGTTGCACCGGAAAGAAGCCTTCTTGAATCTCTCAAAAAGCACTCCGGACGCAACAGCAACGGTAGAATTACGGTTCGTCACAGAGGTGGCGGCAACCGCCGTAAATACCGTGTTATTGACTTCAAAAGGGACAAGGCTGATATGCCTGCAAACGTCCTGACTTTGGAGTATGACCCCAACAGAACCGCCCATATTGCACTTGTGCAGTATGAAGATGGCGAAAAACGCTATATCATTGCTCCGAACAAACTCAAAGTCGGCGACAAGATCGTTTCCGGTGCAAAAGCAGACATCAAACCGGGCAACGCACTGCCGATGGCGAACATCCCAACCGGTACCTTTATTCACAACATTGAGCTTTATCCTGGAAAAGGCGCTCAGATCGCTCGTTCTGCCGGTATCAGCGCTCAGCTGATGGCAAAGGAAAACGGCTATGCATTGGTCAGACTTCCTTCAGGCGAACTGCGCAACATCCCGGAAAGCTGCTATGCGACGATTGGTCAGGTTGGCAACATCGAAGCTGAAAACGTGAACTACGGTAAAGCAGGCCGCCGCCGTCACATGGGCTGGAGACCGACCGTTCGTGGTTCTGCAATGAACCCTTGCGACCATCCGCACGGTGGTGGTGAAGGTAAGTGCCCGATCGGACATCCCGGACCTTTGACCCCTTGGGGCAAACCGGCTAACGGCTATAAGACTCGTGCAAAACACAATCGCTCCGACAAGTTCATTGTTAAACGCCGCAATGATAAGTAAGGCGGGCTGAAAGGAGGCAAATAATTCATGAGTAGAAGCATTAAAAAAGGACCTTACGTGCAGCCCGTACTGCTCGAAAGAGTTCGCAAAATGAATGAGAGCGGCGAAAAGAAAGTGGTTCTCAAGACATGGAGCCGCTCCTCTACCATATTTCCTGACTTTGTAGGACACACATTTGCTGTTCATGACGGTCGGAAACATGTGCCGGTTTATGTGACCGAGGATATGGTTGGACACAAACTCGGTGAGTTTGCTCCCACCAGGACCTATCGCGGCCATGCCGGCGCGAAGAAATCCAACTAACGTGGCCGAAAGGAGGACATCACAATGGAAGCTAAAGCTTCTTTGAGACATGCTCGTATCGCGCCTCGTAAGGTGCAGATCGTGCTTGATCTTATTAGAAACAAGCCGGCCGATCAGGCCATGGCAATTATAAAGCATACTCCTAAGGCTGCATGCGAGCCTCTGGAGAAGCTGCTCAAGTCGGCTGTTGCGAACGCGGAAAACAACTTCAACATGGATAAGAACAATCTCTATGTTTCGGAGTGCTACGTTACGCCGGGTCCGACGATGAAGCGCATTAGACCCCGCGCCCAAGGCAGGGCTTTCCAGATTCTCAAAAGAACTTCACACGTGTTTGTTACCGTGAAGGAATATGAATAAGCTGAAAGAGGAGGTAAACTATGGGCCAAAAAGTTAATCCACACGGTCTTCGTGTTGGAGTCATCAAGGATTGGGATTCCCGCTGGTTTGCTAAGGACGACGCTTTCGGCGATATCCTTGTCGAGGATTACAAGCTGCGCAAGTTCTTAAAGAAAACCCTGTATGATGCAGGTATCCC
>CALLQM010000309.1 GCA_938014855.1 uncultured Clostridia bacterium
AGCTGAAACAAAGACTGCTAAGGCAGCCAAAGAGAAAGAAAAAGAATAAGAAATGCTACATACCGGCACGAAAGAATCTTCTTTCGTGCCGGTAAAGCAGAGTGATAGAGAAGCGGTTTGCGGCAGAAAGAAACCAACAGGAGGTATATTCAACATGAGCCTGGTACCAATGGTAGTGGAACAAACAAATAGGGGAGAGCGTTCTTACGATATTTTTTCTCGTCTGCTCAACGATCGAATCGTTATGTTGTGCGAAGAAGTAACCGATGCAAGCGCAAGCTTGGTTGTGGCACAGCTCCTATATTTGGAAGGGCAGGATCCTGATAAAGATATCCATCTTTATATTAACAGCCCGGGCGGATCGGTAACAGCCGGCATGGCGATTTATGATACCATGAGTTATATTAAATGTGATGTTTCTACAATCTGCGTAGGGCTTGCTGCTTCCATGGGAGCATTTTTACTGTCTTCAGGTGCGAAAGGCAAACGCTTTGCACTGCCGAATGCGGAAATCATGATTCATCAGCCGTCCGGCGGCGCAAGAGGTCAGGCAAGTGATATTAAAATCCATGCAGATTGGATTTTGAAAACTCGTGAAAAGCTCAATCGTATTTTGTCTGAGCAAACGGGTCAGCCGCTTGAAAATATACAGCGTGATACCGAACGTGATAACTTTATGTCTGCGCAGGAAGCCTGCGACTATGGCCTTGTTGATAAGATCATTGCTCACAGATAAGGAAACCGAATGTGCAACATCGATGGCTGTTGCTGCACATTTATGCTACATTTAAGATTCGATCAGGAGGTATCCCATTATGGCGAGGAATGACGACCAGCGGGAACTGCGCTGCTCTTTCTGCGGAAAACCGCAGAATCAGGTCCAGCGTTTAATTGCCGGGCCGGGCGTATGCATTTGTAATGAATGCGTTGAACTATGCCTGAGCGTCCTGGAAGATGATGTCCCTGAGCAGCGCAGCAGCCGTTCAAGCAGACAAGAACAGCAAATTACTGTTTTAAAACCACTTGAAATCAAAGAAAAATTAGATGAGTATGTTATTGGACAGGATCGTGCGAAAATGGCACTTGCGGTTGCTGTTTATAACCACTATAAACGTATCTATTTTAATGACGAAAGCGATGTTGAAATCAACAAGACAAATATACTGATGCTGGGACCAACCGGTGTTGGTAAAACATTGCTTGCGCAGACACTTGCACATATGCTGAATGTCCCGTTCGCAATTGCAGATGCTACTACGCTGACGGAAGCTGGCTATGTAGGAGAAGATGTTGAGAACATTCTTCTTCGTTTGCTGCAAGCTGCGGATTATGATGTTGAGCGGGCCCAAAAGGGCATTATATACATTGACGAGATTGATAAAATCACTCGTAAAAGCGAAAACCCATCGATTACACGCGATGTTTCTGGAGAAGGCGTACAGCAGGCTTTGCTGAAAATTTTGGAAGGCACAGTTGCGAATGTGCCTCCACAGGGCGGCCGTAAGCACCCTCAGCAGGAATTTATTCAGATCGATACAAAAGATATCTTGTTTATTTGCGGCGGTGCGTTTGAAGGAATCGATAAAATCATTGAGCGCCGCGTAGACAAGAGCTCAATTGGTTTTGGTTCTACCATTAAAGATGTCAAAGCCAAAGATCAGTTGGTTCAGCAGGTTATCCCGCAAGATTTGATTCGATTCGGGCTGATTCCGGAGTTAGTGGGACGTACGCCGCTGATTACGGTTCTCGAGCCGCTGGATAGAAAAGCATTGGTAACCATCTTGACGGAGCCTAAAAATTCGATTGCGCGCCAATATCAGCATTTATTTGAGCTGGATAATATCCAGTTAGAATTTAAATTGGAGGCACTGAATGCAATTGCTGATAAAGCAATTGATTTAAAAACCGGTGCGCGCGGACTTCGTGCGATTGTGGAAGAATTGTTGGGTGATGTGATGTTTCATGCACCGTCTGATCATACGCTTGAAAGCGTAACGATTACAAAAGACTGTGTTGAAAAATCAGGCAAGCCTATTTTGACACATGATCCAACGCGTAAACCTTCACGGTTACAAATTAGTACCACACGCCGGCTGTCGTCGAGATCACACCGTGAATCTGCTTCTTAAAAGAGTGAAATAGAAGTTCGCATATGCCCGCTGAAAGCGGGCATTTTTGCATTTTTTCGACAAACAATGTGCTTTTTTATGCCAAACCTTTTTGGTTTACAGCATGCAGGAAACATGTTATAATATTTTTGCAAATCTTTTATTGATTTTTCACATATATTATTTTTAAAATGGAGGTCGCAAAATGAGCGAAGTTCAAGATAAAATTATACCAAAACTGCCCGAACAGCAGGATCATATGCCTATGCTTGTGCTGCGCGGATTGGTGCTTTTTCCGCAGATGGTTCTGCATTTTGATGTAGGACGCGATAAATCGATTTCGGCTTTAAATCAAGTTATGGAAAACGATCGCAAAATTTTTCTAGTTGCACAAAAAGACATCCGTGATGATGAACCAAAAGCAAGTGCATTGTATAAAGTTGGTGTCGTTGCTCAAGTTAAGCAGATTATTAAATCACAAAGTGGAACTTGGCGCGTTCTAGTGGAAGGAATGTACCGTGCAAAACTACTTGAAGTAGTGAGTGAATCACCCCATTTTGAAGGGGTTGTGGTTGAATTTCCGCTGAAAGCACCCCGCACATTAAAATCTGCAATGTGCGACGCATTGATGCGCACGGTTAAAGATCTGTTCCAGGAATATTGTTTCCTGACACCGCGTATGCCGCGTGAATTGGTCGTAAGTGCTCTAGTTTCAGAAGACCCAATCCATCTAGCAGAATACATAGCCGGCAATATGCAAATGGAAGTCGAGGATAAGCAAACGATTCTTTCGCAGAGCAATCCTCTAAAACGATTGGAACTCTTAGCTGGCATTTTGGAATCAGAAAATGAGATTCTTTCGCTTGAGGCGGACATTCAAGAAAAAGTAAAAGGTCAAATTGACAAAAATCAACGGGAATATTATCTGCGTGAGCAGATGAAGGCAATTTCCAGTGAGTTGGGGGAAGACGATCCTCAACAGGAAAATGAAGTATACAGCAAAAAAATTAAAAAGCTAAAATTGGAAGAAAAAACAACCGACAAGCTTTTGAAAGAAGTAGACAAGCTTGTAAAATTACCGGCGAATTCCAATGAGGCCAGCGTGATCCGCGGTTACCTTGATACGGTGCTTGAGCTGCCGTGGGATAAAAAGACCGTTGACAAAATTGATATTAAAAAAGCGAAGGCGCTTTTGGATAAAGAACACTATGGAATGAATAAGATAAAAGAGCGCATCCTAGAATTGTTTGCTGTACGCAAGCTGGCGCCGGATATTAAGGGACAGATTATCTGTTTGGTAGGCCCTCCAGGTGTTGGTAAGACATCCATTGCTCGTTCAATTGCAAAATCGTTGGGTAGAAAATATGTCCGTCTGTCTTTGGGCGGTGTTCGAGATGAAAGCGATATCCGCGGCCACCGAAAAACCTACATTGGTTCTATGCCCGGTCGAATTATTAATGCAATGAAACTGGCAGGCAGCAAAAATCCATTAATGTTGCTGGATGAGGTTGATAAACTCGGCAACGATTTTCGTGGAGATCCTTCCGCAGCATTACTGGAAGTACTGGATTCGGAACAGAACCATGCGTTCCGTGACCATTATATTGAAGTTCCGTTTGATTTGTCGGAAGTTTTATTTATTGCAACAGCGAATACGCTGGATACCATTCCTGCACCGTTGCTCGACCGTATGGAAATCATTCATCTTAGCAGTTATACCCGTGAAGAGAAATTCCAAATAGCAAAATCCTATTTGTTGCGCAAACAGCTAAAACGCCATGGGCTGACGGCATCCAAGGCAAAAGTGACGGATGATGCCATTTATGCTCTTTTGGATAACTACACCCGCGAAGCCGGTGTGCGTAGCCTGGAACGAGAGATTACTTCACTGCTAAGAAAAGCAGCAAAACGGATTGTATCCGGAGAAGTAAAGCGAGTGACGATCACAAATAAAAATATTGAAGAATTCCTTGGACCCCGCAAATTTAAGCCGGAGCTGATCCAGGCTTATGATGAAGTGGGATTGGTGAACGGTTTGGCATGGACAACCGTTGGCGGTGAAATGCTGCAAGTGGAAACAACCGTCATGGACGGTACCGGCAAGATTGAATTGACCGGAAGTTTGGGCGATGTCATGAAAGAATCGGCCCATGCTGCGATTAGCTATATCCGTTCACATTGGGAAAAATATGGAGTGGAGCACGATTTCTATAAAACTCGTGATATTCATATCCATGTGCCTGAGGGAGCGGTGCCGAAAGATGGTCCTTCTGCAGGCGTTACGATTTGTACAGCATTGATTTCTGCTCTTTCGGGTGTGCCGGTTCATCGTGATGTTGCAATGACCGGAGAAATCACACTGCGCGGCAGAGTTCTCCCAATCGGTGGATTGAAAGAAAAAACGATGGCTGCATATCGTGCGGGTATCAAAACCGTCTTGATTCCGGCTGAAAATGAACCGGATTTAGCTGAGGTTGACGATATTGTCCGTGAACACATTAAATTTGTGACAGCGGATAAAGTTGATACTGTGCTGAAAACAGCTTTGGCAGGAAAACTGCATCAGTCGATCGGGCAGCTGTCTTTAGATGAACTGCCGGTGGATTCTACCGATAAAATGACACAAACGAATACGGCGATTCCGCAGTAAACTGCGGAATCGTTTCTCCTAAAGGAAGTGCTAGCCAGTGAATTATCATAATGTTGAATTTGAAAGAAGTTTTGGAACATCGGATCAGCTTCCGGCTTCGGATATGCCGGAGATCGCATTTGCCGGGCGTTCGAATGTTGGTAAATCCTCCATGATCAATAAGCTCTTTAACCGCAAGCAATTGGCACGTGTTTCGGCGGTTCCCGGCAAAACAGCGACCATTAATTTTTTCCATGCTGATGGGATTCGCTTTGCGGATTTGCCTGGGTATGGCTATGCAAAAGTTTCGAAAAGTGAAAAACGGCGCTGGGGAGAACTGATTGAGGGCTATTTTTCTCAGGAACGAGATTTGCGGCTGGTGTTTCAGCTGATCGATATGCGTCATGCTCCGTCTGCAGATGACCTTATGATGATCAATTTTTTAATTGACCATGAAGTCCCATTTGTGCTGATCTTGACAAAAAAAGATAAGCTCACTGCCAAGGCTCAAAAAGAAAGACTGCGAAAGTTTCAGACGGAACTTCCATGCGCAGGACAAATTACCATGATTCCATTTTCTTCTCAAACCGGAGATGGAATTGAAGATGTAAAAGAAATTATAGCAGAGATTGAACAGGATTGTGCCGAAGAAGCACTTTACGAGGATCAAGAAGAACCTGAATGGGTAAATGAACCCGAAAATGAGTAAGAGGTAAATGCTGGGCAAACGCCAAAGCCGGTACTTCCCAGTTTTGATATTTTTCATAAAGGATGGATGACAATGTTTGTTTCTGACTGCCTGGGAATGAATGACCTTGGCCACCTGACCATCGGCGGGCGCGATACCGTCGAATTAGCCCAAAAGTATGGAACACCGCTGTATGTAATGGATGAAAACGAGATTCGCCGTGCATGCCATAGCTATTTTCAGTCTGTCAATAAGTATTACGGCGGACGTGGCCTTGTAACGTTTGCAAGCAAAGCATTCTGCTGCAAAGCTATTTGCAAAATCATAGCAGAAGAAGGATTGGGGCTGGATGTCGTGTCCATTGGAGAACTTTACACTGCAATGAGTGTGAAGTTTCCGCCTCAGCGAATCTATTTTCACGGCAACAATAAGACAGCGCAAGAACTTCTTGCCGCAATAGAATACGGCGTAGGACAGATTGTAGTCGATAATCTTACAGAGCTGGAACTGCTGAATCAGCTTGCTATCAGCCAGAATAAGACGGTAAACATTCTATTTCGTATTAAACCCGGTATTGATGCACATACGCATGATTTTGTACGTACCGGACAAATTGACAGCAAATTCGGTCTTGCCTTGGAAACAGGGGAGGCGATGGATGCTGTAAAACAAGCCGTGGAGATGAAAGGTGTATCTTTAAAAGGGTTACATTGTCATATCGGTTCTCAAATTTTTGACATCGAGCCATTTGAGCATGCCGCAGAGGTAATGTTGAACTTTATGGCTGATGTGAAAAAAGAAACAGGTTTAACGCTTGGCTTATTGGATTTGGGAGGCGGATTCGGTATTAAATATCTGCCTGAACATGATCCGGTGGAATATGATCGTTACATGCAGCGCGTTTCTAAAAAGGTACGCGAAGTATGCAGCGAAAAAGACTTTGAAACCCCTTACATAGTAATTGAACCAGGTCGCTCTATTGTCGGTCCTGCGGGAATTACACTTTATACAGTGGGTGCAGTCAAAGACATTCCAAATGTACGCACCTATGTGTCGGTTGACGGCGGTATGTGTGATAATCCGCGGTACATCCTGTATCAGTCTGACTATGAGGCGATGGTTGCAAACAAAGCGGCACAGCCAAAATGCAAAACCATAACGATTGCAGGAAAGTGCTGTGAAAGCGGCGATTTGATCGGAGAAAACATGCAGGTGCAGGACATAAAAGTAGGGGACATTGTTGCGGTACTTGCAACCGGTGCTTATAACTATTCCATGTCTTCTAATTATAATCGGATTCCTAGACCTCCTGTTGTAATGCTCAAAGATGGGCAGGATCGGATTGTTGTGAAACGGGAGACAATGGAAGACATTGTTCGAAACGACTTGCTGTAATCTAATATAGGATCGAATTTTCAATGAATTTGTATATTATAGAAATGTTTATCGATAATTTTCTTCAATCCTTGTAAGAATTTACATAAAACCCCTTTACTTTCATGCTCTAAAATGGTAAAATCATAACCAATGAGACACGTAATTTTTCGGAGGTGTATTGGTTATGAATACAAAACTAAAGGACATAAACGTTGATTATCTATTTAAAGCGATTCTTTCTCTCAAAACCATGGAAGAATGCTATAATTTCTTTGATGATCTATGTACGGTTCCGGAGCTTAAGGCGCTTTCGCAGCGTTTGGAAGTGGCTAAGATGCTTAGTGAAGGGCGCGTTTACAGCGATATCGTTACAAAGACGGGTGCTTCCACTGCAACGATCAGTCGAGTGAATCGGTCACTTAATTATGGAAGCGACGGCTATAAAGTTGTATTTGAAAGGGTCAAAGACTGATGTCCTATCATGTGTTTGCCTCGTATTATGATCGATTAACCTGTGAGGTTGATTATCGGCAAAGAGCACACTATTTTGATCAATTAATCAGACAGCATATTACGGTAACGGATGAAACCATTCTGTTGGATCTTGCCTGCGGTACCGGCAGCTTAACTACTGAGCTGTCCTGCCTTGGCTATGATGTTATTGGGGTGGATGCAAGCGCGGATATGCTGTCTGTAGCTATGTCAAAAAGCACTGCTGGCAAGAGGATTCTCTATCTTTGTCAGGATTCTGCTGAGTTGGATTTGTATGGAACGATTGATGTGGCAGTTTGCGCACTTGATTCCTTAAATCATATTACAGATGCAGAAAAGCTCCAGAAAACATTTGAAAAAGTTTCGCTGTTTACAGCGCCTGGCGGATTGTTCGTATTTGATGTTAATACGGAATATAAGCATCGTGAAATTTTAGGCAATCAAACATTTGTCTATGATTTAGATGATTTGTATTGTGTTTGGCAGAATACAACAGATGAAACGCTTACAACCGAGATATCTCTGGATTTTTTTGTTCGACAAGGGGAACAATATTTTCGGGAGAGCGAGAGCTTTTGTGAAAGAGCTTGGCCACGGAAACAACTATGCAATCTACTGGAGCGAACCGGTTATGAGCTGTTAAAGATCTATGAAGGGGACACCTTTCAGCCGATTGGTCCACAAAGCCAGCGAGCAGTGTATGTAGCACGCAAGAAATAAAGCAAAATTTTTGAGGTAATCTCTATGGGAAAATTAATTCGCACAATTGCGCAGGACGGGTCAGCCGTCTGTATTGCAGTCGATTCTACGGATATTGTTGCGGAGATGGAACGTATCCATAAACCATCTGCAACGGTAACTGCGGCACTGGGAAGGCTGATTACTGCCGCATCCATCATGGGATCGATGCTAAAAAATGAAACGGACAGTGTGACCGTCCGGCTTTCTGGAGGCGGCCCGGCCGGATCATTGATTGCGGTATCAGACAGCCATGGAAATCCCCGGGGATATGTCACCAATCCTGTTGTGGAAATCCCGCTTAATCAATACAGTAAATTGGATGTTGCGGGTGCTGTGGGCAAAGAGGGTACCCTTTCAGTCATCAAAGATGTGGGACTGCCAGAGATGTCCACCGGATCGGTTCCAATCGTTTCAGGAGAAATTGCAGAGGATATCACAAGCTATTATGCCATCAGTGAGCAGACACCAACTGTCTGTGCGCTGGGTGTATTGGTAAATCCGGATTTAACAGTCAAAGCGGCAGGCGGATATTTGGTACAGCTTCTGCCCGGAGCGGATGAAGACGCGATCTCTCGGTTGGAACAGAATATTAAAGGGATCAAACCGATTTCTGCTATGGTTGAAAGCGGTATGACACCGGAAGAAATCTCAAATATCGTATTGAACGGTTTTGAACCGCAGATTTTGGATAGAGCGAATCCAGTTTATCGCTGTACTTGCTCAAAGAAACGCGTAGAACGTGCTTTGCTGAGCATTGGAAAAGAAGATCTGAAAAAGCTTGCAGAGGAGCAGGAAACCACCGAAGTGAACTGCCATTTCTGTGATAAAAAATATACGTTTACCCGTACAGAACTTCAGGACTTACTGAAACGGTCGAGTGAGTAACTACAACAAAATCATTAGGGGCACAGGATGCGAATGCAATCCTGTGCCCCTGTTATTATTAGCCGCCTAATGTGATATCTTGGCGGTCATACCACTTTAGCGCGTCAAAGAAATCCGATTCACGAAAATCCGGCCACATATGATCGATCACAAAAAAGTCCGCATAAACCGACTGTATCGGCAGAAACCCGGAGAGCCGGCGCATTCCGCCCCATCGGATGACCATGTCAACGCGCGATACGTCCCGAGATTTTAAGGCGCTTTGAATGTCTTTGCGTCCTTCCCGCCATTCTATTTGGGATAGGTCCCATTCCCATCCATAGT
>CALLQM010000310.1 GCA_938014855.1 uncultured Clostridia bacterium
GGCCGCCGCGTGTCCAAGCGGTTAAAAGCTCTGCAACGGTCAGTGTGTTTTCTTTATGAAAGGGCTCGCCGCCTTCTGGGAACAATCCGCCAACCGAATGATAGACTGATTCCGGTATATCATCAATTAGTAAAGGCAGATCGGTTCCACAGGATAAAATAACCCCGCTGTCCTGCATTCTTCTGCGGTTCCAATAATTTTTTTCTCGTTCTCTCCCAATTTTTTCATGAATCATGGCAACTTTACCGGCTCTGTCTGCAATGGACATGATTTGCGGATATACTTCCGCCACCACTCCAAGGCGCCCCATACGTTCCAAATCGGCAGGGTCACTGCATTCGAGGTCGGTCATTGCCTGCCGAAGCAGAACTTTTCCGTCCTTTCCGCGAGCGCACTTTTCATAAATATCCAGAGTTTTGCTGATGGCTCCATCGCCCTGTGCATGCAAAGAAAAGCGGAAACCGGCAGCATCGGCGGCAAGCGTATCGCGCTCCAGCCCTGTCCAGTCGATTTGTTTTTTACAGCAGAAATCCGTGTCCTCATACGGCTGTTTCAGTTCGCCCTCAAACTGGCTGATGGAACCGTCCGTCATTTGGTTGTAACCGGAAAAATGAACAAACGAACCTTTAAAACGTTCGGCCATTGCTTTTCCATATTCCAAATTCATAGGTGCACCAACCGGCTGGCTCATAAAGTTGACACGCATGGTGAGTTCATTGGATTGTTCCAGTTCTTCCAGTACATCCTGAAATCCGAAAAAGTCATCAAATCCCATTTCTTTTGTGGACGTAACGCCGCGTGAATTGAGCATGGCAAGATAACGCTTAAATTCCGGAACGGACTGTTCGCGATCCTGCAAAAGATAGCGCAATAGTCTCCAACAGCTTTCCGGCCAGCATGTTTGAGGTGTAAATTGATAGGTTTGGATTGCCGCTGAGTTCATCCAACAGCTTTCCCCGCCCTTAACAAACAAAATGGCGGGCACATCCCCAAAAGCGGCATCCATTGCCGCTTTATCTGCGGCGGGAATCGCGGGGTCAATTTCGCGGCAAAGTATGGTTTGGCCATTGTTAAGCTCTGATTGACAGGCTGCGGCCATTTCCAAGACTTGCTGCTGTGTTTTTGCGGCGCTTAAATCTGCTCCGCTGCGCCCCAACAGATAACCGGTAAAAAAGCAGTGCACATCAGCAAAGCCTGGACATACCAAGCGGTCGCCCAGCGCATAGATTTTTGTGTTTGTACCGTGGTATTCCTCGCCTGAACCGGTACCAACGGCAAGAATTTTACCGTTTGAAACAGCAACAAACCCTTCAAACGGTGCAGAAGATGCAGCTGTAAACACAGCGTTTGACTGCAATAAGATCTCAGCAAAATCACTCATTGTGAGATTCACGCTCCTTTGGCTTGAAATCATTGGATCTTCGCAGTCGGTACGGTCATCCGGCGGCGATAAAATGGATAAGGTATGGAATATTTCAAACCAATTTGGCGCTTTTACTATAGCACACACCGTTACGGATTGCAATTAAAGCACCTAAATTTCAGCAAATCGTCAATTTTTAGCTGTTTGTTTTAGGGAAATTAACAGAAGCACATTGTTTATATTCACAAAGATAAGGATGAATCGGTATCTGTTGTAAAAAACTCTAGAAAACATTTCTTGCGTTACAGCAAAATCACTAATTTAATATTGATATGCATATAAAAATTGACTTTTTGGACTGTGAGTGCTATTCTTTAATGCAAATTGGTCTAATATTAAGACTACACGTATAATATTATTGCAAAGTACGATTTTAGGAGGCGTTTTTATGTTATGGACGGAGCAAATGTTCGGGGTCAAAAAGCCGGTAATTGCAATGCTGCACTTGGATCCATTACCCGGTGACCCGCTGTTTCGGCGTGGGGACAG
>CALLQM010000311.1 GCA_938014855.1 uncultured Clostridia bacterium
AGCGGCGAACCTGCCGACGGCTGGACCAACGAGCAGATGGTGAGCTATATCAAAGAACACCATATCAAATGCCCGGCATGCGGCGGCGAAAACTTCACCGATATCCGCAAATTTAACCTCATGTTTAAAACGTTCCAGGGCGTTACAGAAGATGCGAAGAACGAACTCTATCTGCGCCCGGAGACTGCGCAGGGTATTTTCGTCAACTTCATGAACGTACAGCGCACCACCCGCAAAAAGCTCCCGTTCGGTGTTGCTCAGGTGGGCAAATCGTTCCGCAATGAAATTACACCCGGAAACTTCACATTCCGTACCCGCGAATTTGAGCAGATGGAGCTGGAATTCTTCTGCAAGCCGGATACCGATCTGGAGTGGTTCGAGTATTGGAGAAGCTACTGCGAAAAATGGCTGCTGGATCTCGGCCTGCCAAGAGAACATATGCGCCTGCGCGACCATTCAAAAGAAGAATTGTCGTTCTATTCTAAGGCAACCACCGATATTGAGTATCTGTTCCCGTTTGGCTGGGGCGAACTATGGGGCATTGCCGACCGCACCAACTATGACTTGGGCCGCCATTCGGAAGTATCCGGAAAATCGCTCGAATATTTCGATCAGGAAACCAACGAGCACTATGTTCCGTATGTCGTCGAGCCGTCTCTTGGAGCGGACCGCGTAGCGCTGGCATTCCTGTGCGACGCTTACGACGAAGAAGTTGTCAGCACCGACGAAAAAGGCAAGCAGGATACCCGCGTTGTCATGCGTCTGCATCCGGCGCTTGCTCCGTTTAAAGCCTGCGTACTGCCGCTGTCCAAAAAGCTGTCGGAAGCTGCCGGCAAGGTTTATGCAGAGCTTGCCCGCGATTATATGGTCGACTATGATGAGTCGGGCTCGATTGGAAAACGCTATCGCCGTCAGGACGAGATCGGTACCCCGGTCTGCGTCACCTATGACTTTGAGAGTGAAACCGATGGCTGCGTCACCGTCCGCGACCGCGACACGATGGAGCAGGAGCGTATCCCGATTGCATCCCTGGGCGAATATATCAAAAAGAAAATGCAGTTCTAAGAAACAATCCGGGCATCCGCCGGTTGGCGGATGCCCTTTTTGACCGCATTTATTTTCTTTTATTTTGCTTGACAAATTGATGGCAGGATGTTACAATATAGGGCGCACTGCTTATTATGTCGCCTGTGCAGGACACGCGCAGTTTCTTTAAACTTTTTGTTAGAAAAAGTAGGGTTCCGTCGGCACAGACAAGTACAACGTAATTTTTGAGTGCATCAACGGGGTGTAGCGCAGTTGGTAGCGCGCCTGCTTTGGGAGCAGGATGCCGCAGGTTCAAATCCTGTCACTCCGACCAAGAAAGCCATCCGAATTTTTCGGATGGCTTTTTTTATGCCGTCAGCGTAAACCCGCATGACAAGCTGGTTTGCATACATCTACCAGCCGATATATTGAGTGTAAAAAATCCCGCCTATGATGAAAGCATTGGCGGGATTTTGTGATTCGGTTTACAATTGGACAACGGACGTTTGCAATCTTTTGCAGTTGATGGAATTAAAACAATTTAAGGTATTGAAGTTAAAATAATTCTTCAAACCGAGTTGCTTTAATTTGCATAGCATTTTCTCTTCCACCACCTACAGAAATACGATAAGCTCGTTCATTCTTTTTTCGACTGATAGTAATCGAGTTTTTATCAAGATCAAGTAAGTTGTGAACTTCATCCTTGTCTAAAACTGCAATTTCACTATCAACAAGTCCCTTTATACCACATACGAGTGCAATGACAAGATTATACCCGTTTGCTAAATACTCAATAATTTCTTGTTTATCGCGATCAGTCAAAGTAAATAGCCAGCTGTTATAATCGGGTGTTTTAATATCTTGCTTGTCCGCGCGATATTTGATAAATAGTCGGCATTCACCGGTATCAGTGGTCAAATCATATACCTGTCGATTATCATCGCTCTCAACCATAGCAGGATTTATATGACTATTAAAAAGCATAGACAAGACAGCACCATAGTAAAAATCTGCAACTTTAATTTTTGACATAATATAACCTCCTAATAATACTATCAAATTTGAATTAGAAGTACTTTAACAGAGATGTGCTCTTTCATAATTTTATTTATATTTATTATAGCATAATACTTAATATTTTTACTATTTTCGACTCCTAAAGATTTCTTGCTGAATATAGTAAAACTATATAAAACGGTTTTTCAACCAGTCCTAATAAATATCCGAGTCCTTCTTCGTTTAATTGAGGGTAGATGTTTAAATTCTTGGTTTCGGATTTTTCTCCTTTTGTTTTGTCTGCTTTTTTGCTATACTAATTGCAGACATAAAATAATTGGAGGGGACAGGGTTGGTAGATTCACCTTTTCATGAACTTATATTATTAATGTTTATCAATGTGCCGGTCATCATTATGATTGGATTTATTGTTATATTTGGTGTGATAATTGTGCGTTTAATACAAGGTGCAAAGCAGTGGAAGCGCAACAACGAATCTGCGGTACTTACGGTTGATGCATTTGTGGTGACAAAACGAACAGAGATGCACCACCACAATAGAAGAACGAGCAATATGCATCACATGTCATCGACCACTACAAATTACTACGCTACATTTGAAGTAAGCAGTGGAGACCGTATGGAATTTCTAATTCGCAATACCGAATATGGAATGCTTGCCGAAAACGACAAAGGAAAACTGACCTTTCAAGGTACACGCTATTTGGGATTTGAACGCACCAAAAGCTGATAACAATTATTCGTAAAACAATCAAAAGCAAAAGCCTCGATACAAACTTGTATTGAGGCTTTTGCTTTATAAGTATAATTTTATCCGTGATGTAAAAAAAAGATACCGCTTTCGCGGCATCAACGAATTATTACAATAGTTCTCGAATCTCTCTTCGTACACTTCTCATTCGTTCAACCCATGCGCAGATTTCTGAAACATCGCCCTTTTCTTTCGCGCGTTCAAGTCCATTCCCATAAATCGTTAGTTTACTTCTCAATGCTCCAATTTTTTTCTGTTCGCTCAACGTTAAACCTCCTTTATTATAATTATAACACATCGTATAAAAAATGTAAAATTATATGCATAGTAAAAGTGTAGAACAAAAATCTTGTACACATATCATGGTATCATTTACCATAAATTATACATATAAATTGTTCAATAATAAAAAAACATCCGATATGACAGTATTACTACAGAATAATCATAACATATTATTTGTAAATTGTCACGCTTTGTCACTTTTTAGCGCAAAAAACATCACATTCCAAAGTTTTTTTATTCATAAAAGAAAAAACGCTTTGACTCAAATTCAAAGCGTTCATATGTATGATTTAAATTTCTATAATTTCTACATTATCATTTTTATTTTCCAATTCACGATAGACGGCAATGGTAGCAAGTGTATCTCCAAGCTGAACGAAAATAGCGGCATATTTTACAAGCTCATCGATGCTCATAGATTCGGACATGGAGATTGCCAAAGCAGAAATGGAAGCAGTTAAGTCGTATGGATTCAAAGAAATCACCTCTCCAAATTGTATAAAAAAGTCAAATTACAATGTGTAAAAAAACTCCGTATTTTCACCGCATGTTGAAAACTCTGTGGAAAACGTTGAAAATCACAAGATATGTGTTGAAAACAAAATCACGCTCAATATATTGGGCATGTAAAAAGCATGTGTTTTTCTATGTAAAAAATAGAATATACAGTGAGGATAATTTAAGCGAAAGTTTGATTAAAAAGGTAAAAAAAGAAACATGGAAATCAATAAACAAACATAAAATATTAATATTATTCTATGTAGCGTGCCCAAAATACAGCACAAGGAGTTTGGATGCAAAATGAAGTCACTGATGGCAAAATATACATATTTATTTTTATTTGGTGGTTTGGCGTATTTTTTAATTGAGATGATTTGGCGTGGACGCTCTCATTTGGCAATGGCAATTGTTGGGGGACTCTGCTTTGTTTTGATTGGATTCATAAACGAAGGAATTCTGCGGCATGGAACGCCGTTGATTTTGCAGATGACCATAGCCGCAGGGATTGTCGTTGTGACGGAATTGATCGCAGGGCTGATCCTCAACGTTTGGCTTGGCTTTGCCATTTGGGATTACAGCAATCTGCCGCTCAACTTATGGGGACAAATATGTCCGCAGTTTGTGGGCGCATGGTGGCTGCTCTCGCTGGTCGGAATCGTATTAGATGATTATATACGGTATTGGTTTTTTGATGAGGAAAAACCAAAATATCGCTTTTTTTAACATAAAACAACAGCCCGCTTCAAGCGGGCTGTTGTTTTTTCGCTATTGATCTCCACGTAAAAGATTTTCCGCATAGTCACGCAGGTTTTCAAATGTGTTGACACTGCCGGAACGGGTGCTGATTTGGTCACGCACATAGTCTGGCAGAGAATCAAAGTACTGTTTGGCTTGCTGGTTTCCCTGAAACAGGGCATTCATATCTTTAAATTTTTTCATGTTTCGTTCCTCTTTTGGTTAAGATTCAGAATCTTGATTTGAATAATGGATTTTGGATGACTCAACTTTGGTCTGCGGGATATTATAAATAGCAGAATAGGACTCCGCTTCATCCTCTGTATAAGGGTTGGACGGCATCAAACCGGTACAATCCATTGTAGATGCTACGTTATTTTGTTTTAAAAAATCACTATCATCAAGAGGAACGCCATAACGGTCGGTTTTTCGTTTCTCCATTTTTTTATCTCCTTTTCTTTGATAGAATTAGTGTATCCAACCGACCGAAATTTAATATTTAAATGATAGGTAACAAAGGAAAAAATAAGCGTTTAGGTGGAAAATTCTGTCTTGTAAAATCCATGAAGGTGAATAATAAAGTAATTCTGTATTAAAATATATTTGAATAAATCTTTAATTAAATGTAAACAAAAGGAGATTCGTAAATGGAACATCGATATTCCGATAAAGGATCCGGTTTAAAAACTTTTTTAAGCTGGCTTGGTAAAATGGTGATCATTGCAATTGTTTTAGTGGTTGTTTCCCTGCTTACCCCGGGCTTTTCCATTCGGGGGCTGTGGTCGTTTCTGATTGCTGCAGTTGTCATTAGCGCTTTGGATTATTTAGCAGAAAAACTTATGGGCGTCGATGCTTCGCCTTTTGGCAAAGGATTGACCGGATTTTTAATTTCAGCCGTTATCATTTATCTTACCCAATTTTTAGTCCCCAATATGTCGGTTTCAATTTTGGGAGCAATCTTAGGAGCGTTAGTAATTGGTATTTTGGATGCCATATTCCCCAGCAAAGTTATGTAAATCAAAAAAAGAGCCCGCTGCGTATCAGCAGCGGGCTCTTTTTTTAAAATTTATACAGCGTCTTTATACGCTTTTGCGGAATGGAATTCGGCTACGATTTGATCAGACGGCTTTGCTGTGCAAAGAGACACCACAACGATGACAATGCAGGAAAGCACAAACGCAGGGAACAGCTCATAGATATTAAAGATACCACCCAGCGGTTTAAGAAGAAGTTTCCAAACAAATACCATAATTCCACCGGTCATCATACCGGCAATTGCTCCTGCACGATTAATGCGCTCCCAGAACAGTGAGAACAGCAGAACCGGTCCAAAGGTTGCACCAAATCCAGCCCACGCGAACGAAACAATCCGAAAGATTACGCTGTTTTCATCCCAGGCGATCACAACGCCGAGAAAGGCAATCAATACGAGCACAATGCGCGACACACGCATGACTTGCTTATCGGACGCATCTTTTTTGAGGATTCCCTCATAAATATTTTTGGAAAATGCGGATGCTGCGATCAGCAGGTACGAGTCCGACGAACTGATGGTTGCGGCAAGAATTCCAGCCATGACAACTCCTGCAATCAGCGGAGGCAGAAGCGTTTGGGAAAGTGTAATAAACACGTTTTCCGCATGGCTTGCAGTCAACAGAACACTCTCGGCAGGGAATACCGCTCTGCCGATTACACCGACGCTGACAGCGGCAATCAAAGAGATGACACACCATGTGGTTGCGATGCGGCGGGACTGCTTAAGCTCGTCCACTCTGCGGATCGCCATAAACCGGAGCAGTACCTGCGGCATGCCAAAGTATCCAAGACCCCACGACAAAGTGGAAATGACCGTAAGGAATCCGTATTTTTCAGCACCGCCGAAAACAGGCGCATTGTTCACCACCTGCTGAACGCCGTTGGCATCCAGCTGCGGAACCGCGATGGACGTCAATGAAAAATAACCGGGTATGGCTTTTGCATTTTCAATAACCGCATTTAAACCGCCTGCCGCATGGACGCCGGTCAATACGACGGTAACCAATGCGAAGATCATGACGATTGCCTGCATGAAATCCGAGGCACTTTCCGCAAGGAATCCGCCCACGAACGTGTAGAAAATAACAAAAAGCGCACCTACGATCATCATAGAGTGATAGGATGTTCCGAACAGAGTTCCGAACAGTTTTCCGCAAGTTACAAAACAGCTTGCTGCATAAACGGTGAAAAACACCAAAATAAACAATGCGGAAATGGTCATCAGAACCTTTTTCTTTTCATGAAAACGGTTGCTGAAAAATTCCGGAATGGTGATGGAATCCCCGCAGACGGTGGAATATTGGCGCAGACGCTTGGCGACACACAGCCAGTTGATGTATGTGCCGACGCCAAGACCGATTGCAGTCCATGTCGCGTCCGCAATGCCGCACCAATACGCAACTCCCGGCAAACCCATCAAGAGCCATCCGCTCATGTCGGACGCTTCCGCACTCATAGCCGCAACCCATGGGTTCAGCGATCGTCCGCCCAAAAAGTAATTTTCACTGCTGGCCTGTGCCCGCTTAGCGAAAAAAATTCCGATTCCAATTACGACCAACATATAGCTGGCCATGGCAATAAAGATTTGCAACGTTCCCGATGCCACTTGATCAACCCCTACAAACAGATTATTTTTCTATACTAATATAAATACGCTCGAAAGTAAAGGTTTCAGCGCAATTTTTGAAAGATTCTGTCGATGATTATGCAAAAGCTGTTTTAAAATTGCAGATTATGTTATAATAGTAAAAGATTGTCTAAGGGCAGATTCAGCAGGACATAATGGATACGGGAGCGTGAAAATATGAAAAAGATTGGATTTATCGGTGTAGGCGTGATGGGAAAAGGTATGGTGCGCAACCTGATGAAAAAAGGGTTTGACCTGAAGATTTATTCCCGTACACGTGCAAAATGTGAAGATGTAATTGGGGAAGGCGCC
>CALLQM010000312.1 GCA_938014855.1 uncultured Clostridia bacterium
TTCTCTGGCTGCTGCTGGAACTGTTGCTTGCAAAAAGTTCTCTAAATAAGAATCTCCTTCTTTAAAAATGGCCGCCTTTGGGCGGCCATTTTTGCGTTTCATCTTTACATATGAAACAAAATAGCGTATAATAAGGGCGAAACAAAATAACGCCATAATGGGGAGCTGATGGAAATCGGCTGAGAATGCACATATCCCTGTGCAGACCCTGAACCTGATCTGGGTAATGCCAGCGTAGGAACTTATGCATGCTCCTATTACGCCGCAGGGATTATCTGTGGCGTTTTTTGTTGAAGTATTAGGAGGATGATTTTATGAACACAACCACACGTAAACTGACCCATAGTGCTTTGATGATTGCATTGGCACTGGTTCTTTCCATGATTAAGCTGTTTCATTTGGCAAACGGCGGCTCGATCACACCCGCCAGTATGGCTCCAATCATTTTGATTGCGCTGATGTATCCTACAAAATGGGCATTGCTCACTTCCTTTGTTTATTCGCTTGTGCAGATGGTGGAAGGGTTTTATGCACCGCCTACACAAGATTTTATGTCCTTTGTTTTGGTCATTCTTTTGGATTATGTCCTTGCATTTGGTATTCTGGGCTGTGCCGGATTGGTTGCACGCCTTTTTAAAGATAAAAAAATCTTGGGTGCATGCGTCGCAACGATTGCGGTGATTTTCGCCAGATTCTTCTGCAGTTTCTTGTCCGGTATCGTAATTTGGGGTGTTTATGCTCCGGAAGGTACCCCAGTTTGGCTGTATTCACTCGGCGTCAACGGTTCCGTTATGCTTGGTGAAATGGTGACCACCACGATTGCAATGGCGGTTTTGGTTAAATTCCTGCCGCTGGATAAATTGGCTGCAAAAGAACCTGCTGAATACTCGAATAAAGCGATTTAGCCAATAAAAAAAGCCGTCTGAAAAGACGGCTTTTTTTATTGGAATTACGATCGTTTTCGGCGAGATAACACTTTATGCAAATTGGTGAGCAATAACCGAAAATTCATCGCGATCATAAGCGCACACAATCCTGCAACCGGATAAATCCAATTATCTTTTGCCTGCAGCATGATCCAGCTTTGAACCAGCAAAACCGCGATATTGGACATCAGTTTTGGAAGATTCCAATGGATTTTTACAAAGCGCCTGGTATCCACAGCACGCAAAGCAAAGACCGTAAAATAGCTAATAAATGTAGCAAATGCGGCACCGTTGACGCCAAAAGTTGGGATGAGCAGGAAATTTAAAATAACATTGAGAACGGCTCCGGCAATCGTGGTGACAAGCGTGGCAACACTGCGTTTTTCAGCCATATAAATACTTCCTAAAAAGGTAACAAAGCAGGAAAAAACGGTAGCCACAACCAGTAGCGGAACATAGTGCCATGCATCATAAAATTCAGGAGACCAAAAGATTTTACCAAGCAGTTTTGTAAATAAAATGAGCCCTGAACCAGCGGTAAAGATGACGGCTTGATAGGCGGATGCGACATTTGTATAGAATTTATCGCGGCCGCTGTCGTTTTCCGTAATGGCGGACATTTGCCATGCATCCGTAAAAATACCGGAAACAAGAATAATCATGGTGGGAATTTTGTAAGCCATTGCATACAGACCGTTTGCGTCTTCGCTGATCATATAGGATACAAAATAACGGTCGGAAACATTGGTGATCCACCAAAAAATATTGGCAGGTATCAGCGGCATTGCAAACCGAAGCATGTCCCGCGCTACACGCCAATTCATTTTGTTAAACTGAATAAAGCGGCGCAGTCCTGCAATCCAAAATAAAAAAATGGCAGAAAATAAATCTGAGCAGATGGTTGCGATGACATATCCGGTAATGCCAAGTTGAAATACGAGTAGGAACAAAACGTTAAAGATGATAACCGTGATTGTGCTGAGTACGCCATCAAAGGCATAGAGCCGGACATATTCTCTCGATCGGACAAATTGAGAACAAAGCGAGCGCAGGCACGATGTTAACACGTAAAGATAAATCAGATGGGTATGTTCTTCGATCATGGGTATCAATGTCAAAACAGGGCGCAGAAGTAAAAACAGAGCATAGCCGCATCCGATAATCGTGATGCCTCCCGTAAAGACATCGCGTTTATCAACCGCTTTATCCAATCCAAATCGAATGATGGCATTTGAAATACCAACAGAAACAATGGGAATGATAAGGTTTGAGGTTTGAACGATCAAATCAGCGGTACTAAATTCTCCACGGGTAAGTACGCGGGTATAAAAAGGCATGAGCAGAAAAACAAGCACCTTCGAGCTAAAGGTGCCGATTGTAAAAATTAACGTATTTGAAATGAGCTTTTTGTATTTATCCAATGTTGCAATCCTTTCAGCAAATATTTATTGCCTTTTTATTATATAGAAAAGTTTAAATAAAAACAATCGAAAGCTGAAAACTTTTACAAATTAGGGAAAGAATGGGATAGTAGGAGTAAAATAAGAAATATTAATAAAAGTATGGTACATTTTGGGAACGTTCAAACAGACTCTTGACAAATCTACCATTTCGGTGTACGATACAAATATGATACACCCCCACGGGGGGCAGGAGGCTATCATGAAACAGAAATTTGATATTACAGGCATGACTTGTTCGGCATGTTCGGCACATGTCGAAAAAAGTGTATCCAAAACTCCGGGAGTAAAAGCAGTAACCGTCAATTTGCTTTCGAACAATATGCAGGTTGAATACGATGAGACTGCGGCAACCGATGACACCATCATCCATGCGGTGGAAAAGGCGGGCTACGGCGCTTCTCTGCATTCCGCAAGCGGGCAGGTAGTGAAAGAAAAAGCTTCTGCAACCATTGATGATCAAATGAAGCAGATGAAACGGCGGCTGGTCATTTCGTTCATTTTTCTGATTCCGCTTTTTTACATCGCAATGGGGCATATGATGAATTTCCCATTACCAAGCTGGATGCATCATAACGAAAATGCATTGACGTTTGCATTTACGCAGTTTTTGCTGGTGCTTCCGATTCTTTATGTGAATCGAAAATATTATCAGGTTGGGTATCAAACATTGATGCGCGGTGCTCCGAATATGGATTCGCTGATTGCAATCGGCTCGACCGCCGCTGTCGTTTACGGCATTTTTGCAATTTATAAAATCGGCTGGGGCTTGGGTCATGACCAGATGGACGTCGTAAGCCAGTATTCGATGGATCTCTATTTTGAGTCTGCCGGAATGATTCTGACGCTTATTACAGTCGGTAAGTTTTTAGAAACCCGCTCCAAAGGCAAGACAAGCGAAGCAATTACAAAACTTATGAACCTTGCGCCGAAAACAGCTTTGGTGGAAAGAGACGGCAAAGAACTTGAAATTCCGGTTGAAGAAGTTGTACAAGGCGATCTTGTAATTGTCAAACCCGGGCAGAGTATTCCGGTAGACGGCGAACTAATCAAGGGTGCATCCTCGGTGGATGAGTCCGCGCTGACAGGCGAAAGCATTCCAGTGGAAAAACACCCGGGCGACAAAGTGATTGCCGCTACGATCAACAAATCAGGCTGGTTCCAATTCCGTGCTACCAAAGTCGGCAGTGATACCACAATCGCACAAATTATCCGATTGGTGGAGGATGCCGCCAATTCAAAAGCACCGATTGCAAAACTAGCAGATAAAGTAAGCGGTATTTTTGTTCCGGTTGTCATCACGATTGCAGTTTTGGCAACGATTGTATGGCTGATTTCGGGACAAACGGTAGAATTTGCGCTCTCAATTGGAATTGCGGTGCTGGTCATTTCGTGTCCCTGTGCATTGGGGCTGGCAACACCGGTAGCAATCATGGTCGGAACGGGTAAAGGCGCCGAAAACGGAATTCTGATTAAATCTGCGGAATCCTTGGAAACCGCCCACACCATTCAGACGGTGGTACTGGATAAAACGGGAACGGTTACAGAGGGAAAACCGAGAGTGACGGATGTTATCACCGTGCAGGGCGTCAGCGAACAGCAGCTTCTTGCGGCGGCCGCATCGATTGAAAAACCATCCGAGCATCCGCTTGCGGGAGCAATTGTGGAGGAAGCGTCAAACCGTGGGGTTTCGCTGTACAGCGTGCAGTCGTTTGAAACCGTAGCGGGACAGGGAATCAAAGCGGTATTGGACGGCAAGGCTCTGCTGGCCGGAAACCGTAAGATGATGGAGCAAAATCAAGTCCCAATGAACAAGTTTACGCAAACCGGAGATACCCTGTCGGAACAAGGAAAAACGCCGTTGTTCTTCGCGCAGGATGGCAAAATGATGGGCGCGATTGCGGTAGCAGATACGGTCCGCGCACCTTCTCGTTTTTCTTCAACCCGCTCTTGATTTGGATGTTAAGGCTCGGCTATCGATGCACTCAAGTCGATGGGAATCGATATTGTAATGCTTACAGGAGACAACCGCCGCACTGCTGAAGCAATCCGTAAACAGCTTGGCATAAATCGCGTTGTTGCAGAGGTGCTTCCGCAGGACAAGGAACGGGAAGTTGCGGCGATTCAGGCCAAAGGCAAAAAGACTGCCATGATTGGTGACGGAATCAACGATGCTCCTGCGCTGACCCGCGCGGATGTCGGAATCGCAATTGGAGCCGGAACGGATATTGCAATCGAATCGGCCGACATTGTGCTGATGAAATCCGACCTGCTCGATGCGGTGACTGCGATTGAACTGTCCAAATCTGTCATACGCAATATTAAAGAAAATCTATTTTGGGCATTCTTTTATAATTCGGTCGGAATTCCGATTGCCGCGGGTGTTTTATTCCCGCTGCTGGGCTGGAAACTGAACCCGATGTTTGGAGCGGCCGCAATGAGCTTGAGCTCTTTCTGCGTTGTTTCAAATGCACTGCGGTTAAAGTTGTTTAAACCGCGCCATCGGCCGAACAAAATTGAGAAATCCAAAACAACACATCAAGAAATAAAAGGAGCGATTGATATGAACAAAAAAATGGTGATCGAAGGAATGATGTGCGAGCACTGCAAGGCTCGTGTGGAAAAGGCATTGAACGCGCTGGAAGGTGTGACTGCTCAGGTTGACCTGAATGAAAAATGCGCCAATATCAGCACCGAGGGCAAAGTAACCGATGAAGCACTCAAAGCCGCAGTGACAGATGCGGGTTATGAAGTGGTTTCGTTAACTTGAGGATAGAACGATGAAAGCAGACAAAGAGAAGGTTTCCCGCCTGTTAAAAACGGCACGCGGACAGATTGATGGGATTCTTAGAATGGTGGAAGACGATCGGTACTGCATCGATATTTCCAACCAAATCATGGCCGCAGAATCGATTCTTGCCCGCACGAACCGTGAGGTGCTTCGTGCGCATTTGGAAGGATGCGTATTAGAAGCGGTAGAGTCGGGAAGTTCCAAAGAGAAAATTGACGAAATCATCGGAGTGCTGAACAAATTGATTCGATGACATAAAAAATGCCCGCTTATGCGGGCATTTTTTTAGTCTGCGTAGATTTTGATTTCGCCTTCTGTAACCTCATAATCTCGGTCATCGGGATAGAAAGTAAAGTCGTAATATCCATCACCGGAAATACGTTCATCCTCATCATCCCATTCCACATCCCCGTAAATGCGTCTGCCTCGGTTGTTGTACGCCTTTACATTGTGTTCAAGATCTCTAATGTAATGATAGAGCCTGTCGTCGTCATCGGCATGGAACGAATCGGTTTCTAGCCGCACTTCATCGTCACCGTAATCATCATCATCGTCGTCATCGTAATCGTCTTCCACATAGATTTTGATTTCATCGCGGATTCTGCTGTAACGACTGCTGTTCGGGATAAAGACGAACGAATAATAATCGGTTTCTCTGACACGGGTACTGGAAAGAACCCATTCCGCTTCGCCGCTGATGCGCCGGCCGTCGTCGTTGTATGCTTTGACGTGGCTGTTTAGCTTGCTGGTGTAATTACTGAGACGTTTACTTGATGAAGATACCGTAAAGGAATCAATATCCAAATCAATGTCATCATCGTAATCGTAATGGTCATCATAGTAATCATCTACAATGATGCGGACACTGCCGCGTTTACTGCCATAGGTGCCATTGGTTGATTTAAATAGGTATTGATAGGTTCCGGAGCGTTTTAAAAGAGTGCTGGTCGGAGCGGTCCAAGAAACGGAACCGGAAACTTTTTTGCCTCCAACGGTAGCCGTTACATTGTTAGCCAAATCATACAGCACATCGCGCAGGCGGTCATTGTAATCGGCATAAAGATTCTTTGCAGACAGCCGCAGACCGGAAGAATTGGTGGTGGCGGACACTGCAAAATTGGTTCCGATGCGAAGTGTTCCAATGCCTCGGTTTGAGACGGAGGATCTGTTTGCCGCCTGTACAAGATCCACATAACCGGTGCCGACTGTGTTCAGTCTTGAACGGCTGGAGGTTAGATTTGCGGTGCCAACAGATGCATCATTCTGAATGGAAACTTTCGCCGCAGAAGACACGGTCAGCGTTCCTACTTTGCCGTGGATGTTTACGTTGTTGCTTGCAGAAGATACCTGCATTTTGTTAATGCTGGAGGAGGATGCCGTGTTCACTTTGACGGTCTTGTCTAAATTCTTGTTTAATGAAAGCGACTGCATTGCACCGCTGACGTTTAAAGAAGATTGTTTGCCGAGGGTAATATACTTATACACATTTTGGTTATTATAAAAACAGACCAATAAATCCCCCGCCTGTGACATTAAGGTAAGCGAAGTATTGTTTACCAAATAACTGCCCTCAACCACCCCGTTTCGAATAAACAGAACGTGGTTATCTTTCACGTTAATGCTGTAAGGATAATTGGCGGCTTGTATCGGTACCGCAAAACTAAACAGCATGACAAAAACAAGGCAGACCGCCCAAAATCGGTTTCGAGTCTTTCTCATAAGATTCCTTCCTTTCAATGGATTATAAAACACAAATTTTACATTTGTTATATGATACGTTGCTATTTTTCCTATCAGTATTCTGCTATACTATAAATATAGTATCAATAGTACCTTTTCAATTCAAAGGAATGATAAAATGATAACGGCAGATACCATTCAGAAAAATGAACAGATTAATGTATATATTAAGCAATCTGATCGTGCGCTCGCATCGCTTGGATATACCGAACACAGCTTTGCACATGTCACAAAAGTAGCGAATTTCGGCAAACAGCTTTTACTTGATTTAAATTATCCACATCGAACGGCCGAACTTGCGTGGATTGCAGGCTATATGCATGACATCGGCAATGTCATCAACCGCGTGGATCATGCGCAGAGCGGCGCAGTCA
>CALLQM010000313.1 GCA_938014855.1 uncultured Clostridia bacterium
CGGTTTCCCCTATAGTTCTTGCTGTCGCTGCAGACATTGCTCCCATTACATTTACTTTGCTCGTGTTACTTGATTTGGGTTCACCTGCCGCTTTTTTTAAATTAGATTTGTCTGCAGCTTGTGACGAACCTGCAGCACCCTTTTCCTTTTTAGGATCTGTCTGGCCTATGTTACTTGTCGAACCATGGATGTAATAATGACAATTACTGCACCCGTTACATCGGTTGCATGGATTACATCCATGCTGTGAATTCATTGGAAATCCTGAAAATCCGGGAGATCCATTATAATTATAAAACATACTATTCCCCTTTTCCTCGGTTGTTCGCATTTCCGGCAGTATATAAACTGTCTGTCATATAGTATGTTATTGCGATGTTACGGGTGCGACTGTATTAAAATGCGTGTATTATTTGCTTTATTCATCCATTTTGTATTTGTGGTCAAGTCCTTATCCTGCCTGACTGCTTAGAACTGCCGGCACTTTTGTTTTTGCGGGAATAATGCAGAATCCCAAGCAAAAATGTATATTAAAATCAAAGCAAATGGAGTCTCAGAATATTTATAAAAATGCTTTAATATGAATGATAGAAGATTCGGATAACAAAATATGCTCTTTTTTCTAAGAAACTGCTCATCACAACAAAGAAAGAAGGACAAGAATTTTATGGACATTTTAACGGTTATACAGTCAGCTTACCCCAAATTATCTAATAAAGAGCAGCAAATTGCTGATTATATTTTAAATCAAAAAAGCACAATCAAGAACATGAATATATCCGTATTAGCGCAAAAAGCGGATGTTTCAAATGGAATGATCACACGGTTCTGTAAAAAAATAGGTTGTAAAAATTTTGCTGATTTAAAAATCCAGTTAAGCAGTTTAAAAACACTAGAAACAAATGAAATGCATAATACAATCAGCGCCTTTACGGAGGTACATGACTATTATAAAAAAGGAATTGACCAAACCAACCGATTGTTAAGCAGTGATCATATTTTAAAAGTATCCAGTATGCTTCGAGAGGCACAAAAAATATATATCTATGGGGTAGGAAGTTCCGGCCTTACTGCGACTGAATTTCAGCTTAGGCTGTCCCGAATGGGATTTTGTGTTCAGAGTATTACAGATTCCCATCTTATGCTGATCAACAGTTCCATCATATCAAAAAACGATTTAGTTATAGCCATTTCTATTTCCGGACAAACCTCTAATATTGTAAAAGCTGTAAAAGTAGCAAAAAAGAAGCAATGCAAAATTATCAGCTTTACAAGTTTTGCAGAAAGTGTTCTTGCAAAAAATTCAGATTATTGTATCAATGTCTCCAATACTTTATTTATTGATAAAGAGCGGTTTATTAACAGTCAATTTTCTGTCATGTATGCAATTGATATCTTGTGCAGTATGCTTCTAAAAGATAAAACCCTAAAAAATAAAATGCAAATTACCGTGAATACAATTATCAAAAATAGTCATATCAAAGCCTAAATACTAATTTGTAATTATAGCCAAGATCAGTTAGCTGTATTTGTTTATAAGTAACGAATATGGTGTTTTTTAAAATAATTTTAATAATTTGTCTTTCACTAAAATAATTATAGTAATGAGGTGTAATAAATGTTCGATATCATTGAATGTTAGGAGGATTCGCATGTTTAAGCAATTTCAAAAACTAGGCAGAGCTTTTATGCTGCCGATTGCAATTTTGCCTGCAGCCGGTCTTTTATTAGGAATTGGCGGCGCATTATCAAATTCCAACACCATAGCTGCATATCCGGTACTTAATTCTTCTGTTTTGCAGGCGATTTTTAAAATCATGTCTGCAGCAGGAAACGTCGTCTTTGCAAATTTGTCTTTGATTATTTGTATAGGCCTTGCAGTAGGACTCGCAAAAAGGGATAAAGGCACTGCAGGATTGGCTGCTGCCGTAGCATTTTTAGTAATGAATGCTTCGATCAATATTATGATCGAGGTGTTTAACCCCTCCATCGAGTCGATTGATACAGGTGTCGTTGGTTCAATTGCAATTGCCTGCGTTGTTACATATTTGCATGACCGCTATAAAAGCATTCAGCTTCCATCATTTCTAGGATTTTTCGGCGGTTCTCGGTTTATTCCAATAGTGTCCTCTTTTGTAGCAATTTTTGTGGGTGCTGTATTTTTCATTATTTGGCCGCCATTTCAAATGTGGCTGGTGAATGCGGGAAATGCAATTGCAAAAATGGGATACCTTGGAACATTCCTATATGGTTTTTTATTGAGGCTGACCGGTGCGGTTGGTCTGCATCATATGATCTATCCGATGTTTTGGTATACAGAATTGGGCGGAGTTGCAACAGTAGCAGGACAACAGATTGCAGGTGCGCAGAAAATTTTCTTTGCCCAGCTTGCTGACCCGGCACATGTCGGTTTATATACAAACGGAACCCGCTTCTTTGCAGGCCGTTTTGCAACGATGATGTTTGGTCTGCCCGCCTCCTGTCTTGCTATGTATCACTGTGTTCCCAAAAGCCGGCGAAATTTAGTCATTGGATTATACTTAAGCGCCGCGCTTACTTCTTTCTTAACCGGTATCACAGAACCGATTGAGTTTATGTTCTTATTTATCGCACCTTGGCTGTATGTCATCCATGCATTTTTTGATGGCTTATCCTTTTTAGTAGCAGATCTGCTTTCTATTCGCATTGGAAACACCTTTTCCGGAGGTGCAATCGACTTTACACTATTTGGCATCCTGCAAGGCAACGATAAAACCAATTGGCTCTATGTATTATTGGTCGGTACCATTTGGGCGGTTTTATATTACGTAGTGTTCCGCTTTTTGATTACCAAATTTCATGTTGCAATCCCAGGACGGGAAAGCGATGGTGACGAGGTGTTTGTAGAAACAAAACAAACAATTGCACAAACAGCTGTCAAAGTGCTGGCCGCACTAGGCGGGCAAGAAAATATTGAGGATGTCGATGCATGCATTACTCGTTTGCGTGTATCTGTGAAAGATGTTTCATTAGTTGATAAGAACGAATTAAAGAGGTTGGGAGCAACTGCGGTTCTAGAGGTTAAAGGCGGAATTCAGGCAATTTGGGGAGCAAAAGCAGACCTCTTAAAACAAAGCATAAACAATATAATTGGTGCTGAATAGACCAAGTCAGGGAGTTGAATGCATTGAAACGAGGACTTATTGTATCATGTCAGGCATTACCAGGAGAGCCGCTTCAAAGCCCATTTATTATGGGGCGTATGGCGTTAGCCGCTAAGCAAGGCGGAGCAATTGGAATCCGTGCAACTGGCATTGCTGACATGGAAGAACTTAAAAAACACGTGGCTTTACGCATACTCGGCATTATAAAAAAAGAATATCCAAATTTAAAACCATATATAACGCCGACCATGAAAGAAGTGGAAGCGCTTATTGAGTTAGGTGTTGATATTGTTGCTTTAGATGCAACATCCTGCCAAGAGATTGATTTTTTAAAACTTGTAAGAAAAAAATATCCAAATCAAAAGTTGATGGCGGATATTTCTACTATTGAAGAAGGGCTTCGGGCTGACGAGCTTGGTTTTGATTTTATAGGTACCACTTTAATCGGATATACGAACCAATCAAAAGGTTTCAATAAATTTGATGTGCTTAAGGAATTAATTAAACAATGTAAAAGTCATGTAATAGCAGAAGGAAATTTTAGCACTCCGAAACAAGCGGCAGAAGCGATCAAATTAGGTGCCTATTGCGTAGTTGTTGGCAGCTCGATTACCCGTCCACAAATGATTACCAAACGTTTTGCTAAGTGCGTATATGACGTTTTGTAACTATTCTGGTATAGTAAATCGATTTACGCGAATAAAATGGCCGGATATTTAAAAAAATATCCGGCCATTTTATGATGAGCAAACTCTGCTCTTAAACAATGGAGGTAAAAGGAGAAATTATATAATGAATAAGTATGTCACTTAAGAAGATTACTGCTGTCAGCATCTAAATAGAGAATTGACGATTTCGCGTGGCGCAGAATACTTGCCGGACATTTTTCACTAACCGGACCATTTACTGTATCGTAAACAGCCTGCGCTTTTGTTTTTGCAGGAACAATGCAGAAATGATAATCCGCATTCATCAAAGCCGGGACGGTCAATGTCAATGCTTTTTTTGGAACTTCTGAAAGTTTATCGAAACAGCCATCATGTACTTGCTGGTTGCGGCATTTTTCCTCAAGCGATACTTCCTTTATCATTTTGGAATCATGAAAATCTGCAACCGATGGATCATTAAACGCAATATGTCCATTTTCTCCAATCCCCATGCACACAATGTCGGCACGATTTTGGGTTAATAAATCACCATAACGTTGACATTCTGCATCAATATCCTCTGCAAGACCATTGATTAAATGAACGGATTTAAAATTACATTGATTGAAAAGATGCTCACAAAGGAAATTGCCAAAGCCCTGTGGAGCGTCTTTCGGCAATCCGATGTATTCATCCATATGAAATGCATTAATTCTTGAAAAATCTATTTTTTTGTTAGAAACAAGTGCTTCTAACACTTCATTTTGAGAAGGTGCGGCCGCAAAAATCATATTGATTTCCTCTTTTTTAGAAAGCAAGCCAATGATCGCACCTGCTATTTCTTTTGCGGCATATCTCCCCATATCCTCGCGTGAATCATATACTTTCACGGTTAATTGATCGACTTTAAAATGTTTGGTTTCCATCTTGGTTACTCCTTTTTTATGATTTATATCAAACTATTTTACGGAATGGACTGCGGTTATTTGACTTTCACGCAGAATGGTATCCACTGATTCATCCCATTTTCCGGGAAGTCCAAAGTAATATAGAAAATCTTCTGCTTCATATCCCCCTTCTTTTATCTGCTGTGCCGTTGCAATATAGCCTAACATGCCATTGCTATACCCTATCGTCATAATCGTATCGTTTGGAAAATGAGATCGGATATCTTGCGCATAGCCACTGACAATTTCCCCATTTGCCGCTGCAAGAATGATATTCTCCGAAACCCGAATCGCCTGCACTTGCAGCATATGAGGAGCGTGCAGCTGATCCGGTTGTTTTGAAAACAAACGATACCAAGAACGATATGGTTCAACCGTAAGGTCAAGATTGGTACTAAGGTCGTCTGCAATCTGATTGACTGTGGGAATTTCTTGTTGTATGATTGCTCCTTTTAAATTTAATTTAATGGGTTTCCCTTTAGTTTCCAGTGCAGGTTTAATTTTTTGATAAAAGGCGCGCCCAAACCGCTGAGCCAAATGAAAATTCCCCCGAAAAAATTCATCCCCAATAATGGCTCTTGGACGGATATCCCCTGTATAGCCTTGTAAAAACAAAGCGGTACAATCTGTCCACTGTGACTCAATAAAACCACAAAGCACACCGGGGTAATCCGGATTTATTTCATTGTCATCGGCAATATTCGCATGGCAGGCATAATTGATAAGCACCGCTTCCAATCTGCCGGACTGTTCATGATTTAGTTTCATCAGATGGCAGATCGGTTCTGTGTGTCCGTTAAAATTAGGGCGCATTTCAATCTTTCCGTCCACCATAAGCCGTCGGTTGACCGACAGATGAACATCCGTTGCTTGATAACTGCAAACAATCGGAATCGGTTTTTTCATAGCCTGATCAATCAATTGTTTGATCGCATCATCCAAAAATAAAGCATATTCTTCATCATACGTTCCAAGCAATGGGTGTGCGTTTTTTACAAGATAAGGCGCACTATGATTATGCGTTGCAGAAATTAATACATTTTCCGCAGGAATACCATAGCGGTCGGACAAATAATCTCGAATCGTGTTTGTCATTTCATCTGTAACACACAGCATTTCAACGCTGAGAATAGCAGTACGAGCTTTTCTGTCATCTTCTAATACGATGAAACGCGCCATGATATCTTGTTTTACTCCCGTGTAATTTCCAATGCGATGTGCAAATCCAGCAAGCCGTATTGGTTTTAAGGGTGTAATAATCGTCTTTGCTTTATACAAAAGCATTTGAAAAATTCCTCCTGTTCCTATGCGGAATCTTTAAGAAGATACCCGTCCCGCTATTGGCGGGACGGGTATTGTATTTTTAAGAAACATCAGGATGCTGTAACTTCTTCCGGTTCTTCATCGAAATCCGGTTTTTCAACCATATCGAATAATTTATTGACACGTTCAGGAATGGGTTTGTGCATAGCGGAATTGATTGCCGCTACAATGCAGTATGCCGCAAACGCTACAATTGTCGGCATAATCGTCGAGAGATCCGCCGGGTAAACAAGACCCATATATTTATTTGCAACAAACACCATGAATCCGGCAAGAACCGAAATAATAGCGGCTTTATTGTCGGCGTGTTTAAATGGACGGAAAAGACCGCAGAGCAGAGGAATCGCGGTTGGACCAAGCAAAGCTGCAAACCAAGTAAGAATCAAACCGATTACATCTCCAAAATATTGTGAGCGAATCTCTGAGTTTCGCCAGCTTTTTGGAAAGAATCGGCAATACATCACGCTGAAGTACCGCAGACACCACGTTTGCATCCGAAACAGTCATCGACAAGGTATTTGCAAACATAGATGCCAACACAAGACCAACAAGCCCCGGAGGTAAGAACGTTGTTGTCAGCTTAGAATAAAGCTCGTTTGCCGGGTCTGCCATATTCGGGAATAGAACCGGACCGGCCCACATTGGGAAGAACAAAACGAGCGGCCATACAAAATACAGCACTGCGGAAAGAGTCGCTGAACGACGGGCTTCCCGGCTGTCTTTGGTGGAAATAAAGCGCGTTGCAAGATTCCATGTGCCACCTGTATAACTCAGGAAACATACAATCCAATATGCAAATACATAGACCGGTGTATATGGGCCGCTGAACAGATTATGATTTGCTGGTGGAAGCTGCTGCCAAAGGGTGACCAAGCAGGATGGGCCGCCAAGTTCCGCCATGACCGCAAAGAACAGTACGAGTCCGCCAAGAATTTGAACGACAAACTGAGCAAGGTCGGTCATGATATCTGCCCACAAGCCGCCAACGGTGATGTAATATAGAGAAACAATACCTGCAAATACAATACCTACCCAGATTGGCATACCGGTAAATCCGGATAGCAGAATACCAATAGATGCCCATTTTGCACCTACATCAAGCAGTTTTACAACAATTCCTGCCCAAGCCGTAATTTGCTGTGCAGAAACGCCGTAACGAGTCACCAAGTATTCTGTTGGCGACTGTATGCCGAGGCGTTTACGCAGACGCGGCCATCTTGGCACAATTGTTAC
>CALLQM010000314.1 GCA_938014855.1 uncultured Clostridia bacterium
CATAATCTGCGCTTGTGACACGCCGACTTGGGATCCAGCACCGGCAAGGCGCACCGCCATCCTCACTATATCTGCTTCGGTGGTTGCTAGATTGTTTCCGAGTGCCACCACCGTGGAACCTAAGCGGTCAAAGTTTTCCTGCGGCATCTGCGTGATGTTTGCAAACTTTGCAAGCGCGGAAGCCGCTTCATCGCCGGTAAGATTGGTTGCCATTCCCAAATCCGCAATCGTTCGGGTAAATGAAAGAATATTGTCTGTTTCAATGCCAAGCTGTCCGGCACTTTCGGCTATCTCCGCAATTTCTTCAACCGGTACAGGGATTTCTTTTGCCATCTGACGAATTCCGTCTGACATTTTGATGAGTTCTTCTTGCGTTGCTTCCACCGTTTTTTCCACCCCGGCAAATGCGCTTTCGTAATCCACGGCGGATTTTGCGGATGCGGTGAATGCTGCTCCGATGGCAGCACCCGCGGCAATCGCCGCTTTTTTCACGGTATCCAGCACGCTTTTTAACTTGTCCTGCGCCTTTTGAAACCTCTCTCCGCTGTTGGCGGCTTGGATGGTGTTTTGCGCATAATCGTCCATGGCGTCGCTGTTTTCTTTAAGGGAACGTTCCATTTTGTTGAGATCGGCAGTTGCTTTATTGACCGACTGCTGCCAGCGCTGTGTTACCTTGTCGCTGTCGCCGTATTTTTCCGACGCGGCGGCAAGCCCTTTTTGCAGTTCGGAAAGTTTCTGCTTTTGTTCGGCAATCTGCTTGTTGAGCGCCTTGTTTTGCGCCGTGAGCGCGCCCATGCTTTTGTCGCCTTTTTCAAACTGCGACATCACCGCGCCCATTTCTGTACCGAGCGTTTTTAGATGGGTGTTAATTCTGCCAAGCGCGTCGCGGTATTCTTTTTCGCCCTCAATTCCAATGCGCGGTCCAATGTCATAAGCCATCTTGTCCTCCTTTCCATCCACGAGCCTTTACGGGATATCTGGAATCGCTTCTTCATCGTCAAATGCTTCTTTCTGCTTCGCCCCGTGAATGATTTGATAGCAAGCGATCATGTCGCCCATTTCACCGAACGGCATACAATCGCGTTCCGCCAACGGAATATTAAGCAACCTGCCGTAAAACGTATACCACGCAAGGCTTACGCACCCTGCGTGGTTTCTGCGTTTTTTTCCGGTTCGGTTTCCACTTCACGTGCCATACCCGATGTCATTGCCTGCATCACGTTTTCTTTGAGACTGACCACGTCGCTGACTCCTAACACGATTTCCAGCTGTTCCGCAGTCAAAATCTTGCGGTCAATATTGTTCACGATTTTATGGTATGCCACTCCTTGTTCGATGAGCAAAGCAAGCATCCAAACAAGTTCATCCAGTGCCTGCACGGTCGTTTTGTCGTCGAACGCTTCCCCAATGTTTGTCAGGTCACCATAACGGTCTGATACCGCGCGGGCGGCTTTTGTGGAGAAGTTCAGCGGGTAGGATTCACCTGCAATTTCGATTTCAATGATCCTGTTCACGCCGCACCTCCTGTGATGTTTAGAATCTGTTCAATGTACGCTCGTGCCTGCGCTTCGTTTGGAAACGTCGCTTCGCGCTTCCAGCATCGTTTGGCCGTGTCGTCCCGCATAATGACCGCTTCCAGCGTTGGGGTCTGCCATTCAATGGATTCGCCCTGCGTGGTTGCGGCATCTTCCGGAATGCTGAACTGAATCTTCGTGAAAATGACTGCCCGAAACTGATCCTGCCCGTTCTTTTTCTTCTTGATGATGATGCCAAATCCCAAATTAGGCGACTGCATATCATCGTCGTACAGCAGTTCGGTCACTGTTTCCTCGCCCACGGTAATTTCCTGTGTAACAATGCCAAGGATTGCTGTGCTGGATTCCTGCGTCAGATCATCCGTGGTAATCGTAATCTTTCCGCCGCCGAACGAGCGGTCGGTTTCGGCTATGGCATTATCCGCATATAAGTCGTTGCTTTCGCCGCTTTCAATGGATGCGGAAAACTCCACCGCCCCGCCGATGATGCCGCCCGCCGAGTAGCTGACGGTGCCGTCTGTATTCGTGTACTTCGCATAATAAGGTCTGCTAAGTCCAATCGTTGCCATGTAATTCCTCCTTACAATGCATGGATTTTTGCAATTTCTTTGTCAATCACAGCGCCCATTTCCTGCTGTGCCGGCTTTTTGACCGCATTCACTGCAGGACGTACAA
>CALLQM010000315.1 GCA_938014855.1 uncultured Clostridia bacterium
TCACGGCAGGCTGGGCGGGTGTCTTTCGCAGAAATCCCCGGCGCAGGCACATTTCAGCAATCGTGCCCTCTCTGTTCGCCACATTCCGCTACTCTTCCCGCGTGAAACGCCTTTCTCCATATGAAATCGCTTTGTTATCGATTGGGATTCACGATATTGCGCCAGTCAAGGTCACCGCGCTCCAATGCATGGATCAATGCTTCACCGGTTGCAATGTTGGTAGCAACTGGAATATTGTGCACGTCGCAAAGGCGCAGAAGCCCTGCTTCGTCCGGTTCTCCTGGATTTGCACGAATGGGGTCACGGAAAAATAACAGCAGATCGATTTCGTTGCAGGCAATGCGTGCAGCAATCTGCTGGTCGCCGCCCTGCGAACCGCTCAGAAAACGGAATACTTCCAATCCGGTTGCTTCTGCTACGAGTTTTCCGGTGGTTCCGGTTGCGCACAGGTTATGGCGGCTGAAGATGCCGCAATAAGCGATGCAAAACTGAACCATTAATTCCTTCTTGGAATCATGGGCAATTAATGCGATGTTCATAAATCTAATACCTCCCGGTCATATTGTCACATATTTGGCCTTTCAAATTCATACCATCAAGTCCTAGTAATTGTCATAATTATAGGAAAGGCCTTCCAAATCGTATAATTCTAGTATTAAGTGTTATTATAACACTTATTCAATCAACAAATCAATATAGTTCCCAAGAATTCTTTGTGCAAAATTATCAAATATCATTTTGGATACATTCGACAAATTGATAGATTGCCCTATTGGTGCGTGAAAAAGTGTGCGGTCATATGGAATAACTGCCATCAGCTGTGCGCAGACATTGTCGATCAGCCAGTCCAAATCGGGAATTTGGCGCTGTCGCTCAAACTCTCGGGGCAGATTGTTGACACAAAGCCGAATATCCGGCACATTTTCTGCAAAAAGTGCGTCCGAAACAACGCGCGCTGTCCGTGCGCTGATACGATCGGGAGTGCAGACAAGAACCGCGCGGCTGACCGCCGAAGCATAGGCGGACAGCGTCATTGCGTCCAAACCATCCACTTCAATTAAAATATAATCAAAATACGGTTCCACCGTTTCTACAAAATCGCGGCATAAATCTGCATCGACCGGGACCGTTTGCGCCACCGGCGCACAAATCAGCTTGAGCAGACCGGTTTCGCCGATTTCAACCATTGCATCGGTCAGTTCACAGTTTTGGTCCACAATATCCGAAAAATCGAACACAATGCTGTCCGCAACATCAAATAGAACATCCAAAGAACGATGGGAGCCTTCCAACAGCAGAACTTTTTTGCCCTGCCGTACCAGCGCTTCTCCTAATCCGGCGCATACAACCGATTTTCCGGTACCGCCTTTTCCGCTGGTTATTAGAATTGCTTGTGCCATGTAGCTCCCCCTTTGCTCTTCTTTATTAGGGCAGCAGCGTATCGAATGCAATCGATGCTGATGTTTTCCCTTGTTTTGAAAAGAAGAATGCATCAAAAATTTCTTTGGCTACCGGTCCACCCGTATAGCCATGCCAGCCCTTTTCAATTACGACACAAACCGCAATCTCCGGATCATCTGCCGGCGCATACGCGATAAAGGTGGAGTTTGGATCGGCATGTGTTTCCGGCGTACCGGTTTTACACGCCACCGGAATGGGATAATTTCCAAAAACGGCACCTGCCGTACCACCCGGTCGAGCTGCGCGCTCCATACCTTCTGTTATCGTTGAAAATGCCGTCGGCGCATCGATTTCTTCCGCAACTTCCGGCTCGTGTTCATATAGTGTTTCATCAAATGTATAGGATTTAACCGATTTAAGAAGTGTCAAATCCATTCGCCTGCCGTTATTGGCAAGGGTCGCCGCATAGTTGGCCAGCTGAAGCGGTGATAGTTTGGTGTCCAGCTGTCCGATGGATGCCTGCACGGTATCGCCATCCTGCCAAATGCGGTCATCCCCCTGATGAATCTTCTTTTTGACTTCGGGAGACGATACCCGTCCGATTGCTTCCGGCAGTTCAATTCCGGTCGGCAGACCCAGTCCCAGCTTTGCGGCATACTCATCCAATTTTTGAATTCCTAATTGATACCCAACATCATAAAAATAGATGTTGCAGGAATGTTTGAGGGCATCCATAACATTGATCGGGCCATGCACGCTCAAACAGCGCGGCTGCCAAGAAGTCCAGCGCGTATAAACACCGGTACAATTAATCGTATCGGTTGGCGATACGATGCCTTCCGCAAGCGCACCCAAAGCAACCACCGGTTTAAAGATGGAACCCGGCGTATAAGTACCGTTGAGCGCACGGTTAAACATCGGACGCAGTGCATCTTCGCACAATTCGGCGTAATCCTGCCGAAAAGTGGTGAGGTTATAAGAAGGATAGGTCGCCAGCGCTAAAATTTCGCCTGTTTTGACACTGATTACAGCCACTGCACCCGCATCCGCTTCATGTCCTTTTCCGGGAGGATATGTAACAAGGTCATTCTGCATCATGTGGATCTTGTTTTCCAGCGCTTCCTGCGCCACTTTTTGCAGCTGAGAATCAATCGTCAACACAACGGTATTGCCGGGAATCTGCTCGTTTTCCTCAATGACATCAATCACGTCACCGCTGGAGTTGAGCGTGATCTGCCTCTGACCGTCCTTGCCCTTTAGATATTTTTCAAATGCAAGTTCGGCTCCTTCTTTTCCAATCGTATCGGTCATTTGATAAGTGAGGCCGTTAATGATCGCGCCTTCGCTTGTTTTTTTTGCAGGCTCCCATTGCTCCTGATAAATATTACCGATACTTCCGATTACATGCGGCGCGACATCGCCGCTGACATACTGGCGGATGGTGCTCTCCACAACATCCACCCCGGGAAGTTCAAAACTGCGTTCCTTAATTTTCGGAACCGTTTCAATTTTGATATCGGTTGCAAATGTATAGGGATTTGAAATGCTGAAATCGAGTCTCTGCATTTCATAGCGGACTCCTGCGACTCTGCGAAAATCCTCATCACTTAGTTCTTCCAAGTCATAAGCAGTGCGCAGTGTCTCGACCACGTTTTCCGCCGTCGCATATTGCTGCATGTTGAGCGTTTTCTTCAAAATAGCGATCGCATTCTCATATCCGTCGCCATCTTTAAACGCAAAGGGGGCTGTTTCGGTAATCGGAAGATTATCGATCCAGTCCTCGTCCGCATCCTCCATGATATGAATCAGCCGAAGAATCACTTCATTCATCTGATCTCGGGGCAGATATGCTTTGTCGATTGTGACATCGCGCCCAAGCGCATTGACCGCCATCGGCCGTCCGTTTCGATCCAAGATTTCGCCGCGCGCCGCCTTGATACGCTGTAGTTTCGTGATTCCCTGCTCTGCAATATTCGCTAACTTTTCCCCGTTCACTACCTGCATCTGCATAAGGCAGAGCGAATACAGCAGCAGCACAAAAATCGTCACTCCTGCTAAAATAATAATTCGTAGTGTTTGCGAGGCAGCTTTCATAGTTCCTCCTAGCGTGATTACAATATATAGATTCTAAACCTGCAAATGTTCTGTAAATTTTCCATTCATCCATCGAAATAAATAATAAATCAGCGGTGACACTGCCGCCGTATACAGAATCATCGGCAGAATCATAAACATAAATACCATCCAAACATGTTCATAGTTCCACATAACAAAGCCCAGCAGATATTCCAGCAGGCCGCGCAGGAGCATCGTTCCCGTTACCATCAGCACAAAATTGATGACACTCGGGCGAAGCAGATAGATAAACAGCAGTCCCACGCACACGCAGGACACCATGACAATGATGGAATTAAATCCAAACAGCATCCGTCCGCCCAAATCGCATAGGATGCCGGCAAACGCACCGTACAGCCCGCCGATAAATTCCCCTTCCAGCATCGCGATGCAAACCGCGGCCGGAATCACGAAATTCGGTTTGGTATCCAAGATTGTAAGAAAACGCGGCGTAGTCTGCAATACATAAAGCAAAATCAAAATGAGCGCATACAGCGAATATTTTACAATCAAAACCTTTGATTTATTACTCATCGGTTTCACCCTGCCCCTGGTAGTACTTAATGATCATAACATCCGTGATATTTTTGATGTCTGCGGCAGGTTCGACCACCGCGTAAAGCGAAATTTTGCCCTCGCCTTCCCGAATCTCCGTAATTTTCCCAATTACCAGATTTTTGGGGTAGATACTGCCGCCGCTCGTTACGACAAGGTCATCCTTGCCCGCTCCGCTTTCGCGCGGCAGATAGGTCAGTTTGCATTTTCCCTCGCCCGCCAAATCGATTGAACCGTTGACGATTCCGATATCACGGGTGCGGTTATCGTATGCGCCCACCTTGGAGCGGACATCCAAAATCGTCGTAACTTTGGAAAAGTTGGAACCGACTTCGGTAATCGCTCCCACCAATCCCTCGGGTGAAATGACCGTATCGTATAACTCAATCCCATGGATGGAGCCTTTATCTATGGTAAACGAGAAAAACCGATCTTCAGAATCGCGCTTGACCACGGACGCAGGTTCCAATTCAAAATCCGGGTTTTCTTCTTTTAATCCGATATATTGACGCAGGTTTTCGTTTTCCTGCCGATATTGTTCAAAATCAATCAGCTGACTGCGCAGTTCGTTGACCTCATCCTGCAAGGCCGCATTTTCCGCCGCCAGCTCGTCTGCACGGACATATCGCTGAAAATAGCCGCTTACCGCGTCCGAAATACTGGACGAAGCCTGCTGTAATGGCGTGACAACAAAGCCCGCCACCCGGCTTAGGAGCGGGGAAAGTCCGCCGGTCCATGCCGCTCTCAGCATAAAAAAGAGCAGTAAAATAAAAAGACCTAATAAAATTTTAAATCGCGCACTCTTAAAGAAATCTCCCAATGCGGTCCTCCGAACAGCACAGGAACGCGTTTCCACGCGTTCCTATGCTTTCTTTCATTAGTGGTTAATAATTTTTGTCGTCATCCGTCAGCAGTTCATGCAAACGGTCGATATCGTCCAGCACCTTGCCGGTTCCCAAAGCAACGCAGTCCAGCGGATTTTCCGCAATATGTACCGGCATGCCCGTTTCGTTGGAGATCAGCTGATCCAGCCCGCGAAGCAATGCGCCGCCACCTGTCAGAGTAATGCCGTGGTCGATGATGTCGGCAGAAAGTTCCGGCGGTGTTTTTTCCAGTGTCACACGAATTGCATCCAAAATCATCGAAAGCGGATCTGCCAGCGCTTCACGAATTTCCTCAGATGTAACGGTGATATTTTTCGGCAGTCCGTCCATCAGGTCGCGGCCTTTAATATCGATGGATGCCTCCCCTTCAAACGGATACGCCGAACCGATTCCAATTTTGATGTCCTCGGCGGTACGTTCACCAATCAAAAGATTGTATTTCTTCTTTATGTACTGGATGATAAAGGAATCCAGTTCATCCCCGCCGACCCGCACCGAGCGAGCGGCCACAATTCCGCCCAGCGAAATAACGGCTACTTCACTGGTGCCGCCGCCGATATCAACAATCATGCTTCCGGTTGCTTCCGCAACCGGAAGGCCGGCACCAATAGCGGCCGCCATCGGCTCTTCAATGATCGAAACTCGTTTGGCTCCTGCTTTATAAGATGCTTCTTAGACTGCACGCCGTTCAACAGCTGTTACACCGGACGGGATGCAGATTATTACACGG
>CALLQM010000316.1 GCA_938014855.1 uncultured Clostridia bacterium
CCTGAAACGTTACTTTCGGCCCTTCTTCCGCAGCGCGAGGCTTTGCTTTTCCAAAGTTCATAACACCGCCGGTTCCGCCGCCTCGTGCCTGCCGCATCATCATGATATAGAAAAAGACCAGCATACCCACCAAAAGCAATGTTGGCAGGAAACTCAGCCACATCGGGTATTCTTTCACCGGAATATAGTCATAATTCATCGGCTCATCCGGATTTGCATTATTATAAGCCGCAATCAGATCGTCGCTTCCGTCATCCAAGGTACCATTTAAATCATTATAAAAAATACTTAGATTCGGAACTTTGTAATCAACAATCTTTTCTCCGCTGGTCAAAGTAATATTCAATTTGCCTGAATTTTGATCCAGTTCAAATTCTTTAACCTCCAGCCTCTCAAAATACCCGATAACCTCTGAATATTTCATCGATGCCGGGGCTTTCATGCTCGATGAGAGCAACATCACCGCCATGAGCATCAGCAATAGGAATACCGAGATATAAATACCGATGCCTTTCGACTTTTTGTTCAAATTTCTTTCACTCCTGTCAAAATCATTGGGCATCAGCCCTTGGCTTCCTTTTGTGTATCAGAAGGCTGCCTGTATACTTCTGGTTTCAGCACACCTACATATGGAAGGTTGCGTTATTGTTCCGCAAAATCCAATCCATATCCCACCACAAATTCATCCGGAACCTGAAAGCAGCTATAATCCGCTTTGATATCCGCCGCACGGCGAGCAGGCTTATCCAATAGAGTTGCAATCCGAATATCGGAAGCTCCTCTCTGCAGCAGCAGTCCTTTTAAATAGCTCAGAGTCAGTCCGCTGTCTAGGATATCCTCAACAATGAGAATATTAAAGTTTTGTGGATTGATGTCAATATCCTTGATTATCTTAACCACTCCGGATGTTTTTACGCCGGCGTGATAGCTGGAAACTGCCATAAATTCCACTTCAACCGGGATTGACAGTTCACGAATAAGATCTGCCATGAAAATGAACGAACCTTTCAGGACACCAAGAACCAAAACGTTCTTTCCTTTATAATCTGCAGAAATCTGTTTGCCCAATTCACGGACTTTTTGCTTAATCTCATCTTCAGTGATGAGCACCTTTAAAATATCGTCTGTCATGCCTGTCGCCCTCCGTTATTTTCCGATTGCTTATGGTAAACGTAAGCACATTACGGGTATTACAATCAACTTTCACCCGTTCATCCACCCCGATATTTTCCACAAACAGCACGCCGGCGCTGTCGGCCGCAATACACAGGCGTTCACGGTGTTCCAGAGCAAGTTCACTAAAAAGCTTTTTCAGTGTTTTCGTGCATCCACGGTTTGCCGGTTTCATTTTGTCCCCAGCCTGTCGGGAGCGTAAGAAAATATCAGCATTTATTTTATCATAATCTACGGCATTTTTTAATACTAAATCGGTATTATTCTTAAAAATTTCATAATCTTCATAATTAATCACAGAAAATGTTGCGAATTTCCCTTTCCCAAGTGCAATAATTCTGCCATCAATGGTATTTTTTTTCACCGCAACAGGTTCAAGTGGTTCCGTTTTCCGTTTGATCCGATGTTCCGCCCGCAGGATTCCATCGCGAACCGCGATATACCAGCTTCGCTCAACCTGCAGAACATGGCGTTTACTTCCCATCACCATTTCATCAATCAGCCCGATTCGTTCTGCACTGCGCTCAATATTATGTGTTTCCAGCAGCCCTGCAATGATTCGGGCCCGGACAGCCGGATGCAGATTTTTTAACTCTGCCTGCAAAAATCCACCGTCTGTTCTGCATCGTTCGGCTTCGGCTTCTGCCTGCTGCTGAAGATACTCAGCATCCAAACGCAGTGTATCGGTCATACGTCCAATCGCGCCAAGCGCATTGGGATTGATCCGGCCAAGCTGCGGCATAATATTATGCCGAATATGATTGCGGGTATAGTCATCCGATAAATTCGTACTGTCCGTCACATAGCATAGACCATGTTCTCCACAGTATCGTTCAATTTCTTCACGAGTACAAGCAATAAGCGGGCGAATAATTGCGCCGCGCATCGGCGGAATCCCGCAAAGTCCGGTAATTCCCGTACCGCGCGATAAATTAAGAAAAACGGTTTCGGCGGTATCGGACAGCGTGTGAGCCGTTGCAATTTTGCTGTGGTATTGTTCCGCCAGTTCTTCAAAAAAAGCATAGCGTTCCGCGCGGGCGGTCGTTTCAATCGAAGTACCGCGCTCACGTGCAAGCGGCTTGATTGCCACTCTGCGCACATCAAGGGGCACACCATATTCCCGACACATGGTGCGGACAAGCTGTTCATCACGGTCACTTTCCGCCCCGCGCAGACAATGATTGAGATGACAGGCACGAATTGTTAAATCATAATCGGAAATAGAACACAAAAAATCAAGCAGTGCAACCGAATCAGCGCCGCCCGAAACCGCCGCTGTTACCGTGTCGCCCTGCCGAAGCATTGCAAACTGTTCAATTGTTGCTTTCGCCTTATGGTTCATGACGTGATAACTCCAAATTGGTAAATCTAGTATAACGATTGTCCCATCCAAGCTTGACCACACCGACTTCACCGTGACGGTTCTTTGCGACATCGCATTCCACAATGTTGCGTTCCTCTGCTTCTTCTCGTGCATAGTAATCTTCACGATACAAAAGCATTACAATATCCGCATCCTGCTCGATCGAACCGGATTCACGCAAATCGGAAAGCATCGGCTTATGATCGGAACGTGATTCCGGTCCACGCGACAGCTGAGACAGCGTAATGACCGGAA
>CALLQM010000317.1 GCA_938014855.1 uncultured Clostridia bacterium
AGGAAGGATGCCTAAAAGTTACCGTAGAGGTCGACGCAAACTACGCCTGCGGCCTGCTGGGCGGCCTGTTTGTGAAAAAGGGCAGTATCACAACCGATATTGTAAAAGCGGCACTGGAGGACGCGTACAAACGTCTGATTCACCCATCAATGGAGCGGGAAATTCGTTCGGATTTGACCGATATGGCAAACGAGCAGGCAATCAAAAACTTCGGGATCAATTTGAAAGCGCTCCTCATGCAGCCGCCAATCAAAGGCAAAACCGTGCTGGCAATCGACCCGGCGTATCGGACAGGCTGTAAAATTGCGGTGGTTGACCCGACCGGAAAAGTTTTGGCGACGACCGTCATCTATCCGACACCGCCGCAGAAAAAAGTCGAGGAATCTAAGCAAGTTTTAACCAAGCTGATTCAACAGCATGGCGTGCAGGTGCTTTCGATTGGAAACGGAACTGCCAGCAAGGAAAGCGAAATTTTTGCCGCGGAACTGATTCAGGAGTTAGACTGCGGGCTGTCATACATGATGGTGAATGAGGCGGGCGCATCGGTCTATTCAGCTTCCAAACTGGGCGCCGAGGAATTCCCGGAATTTGACGTTTCTCTGCGAAGTGCGGTTTCGATTGCGCGCAGACTGCAGGATCCGTTGGCGGAACTTGTAAAAATTGATCCGAAATCGGTAGGCGTTGGGCAGTATCAGCACGATATGCCGCCCAAGCGTTTGGACGAAACATTGACCGGAGTGGTGGAAGACTGCGTCAACCGTGTCGGAGTCGACCTCAATACCGCGTCCCCCTCACTGCTTGGCTATGTTTCGGGGCTGTCTTCCGCGGTTGCGAAAAACATTGTGCGTTACCGCGAGGAAAACGGAGAATTTAACAGCCGTGCACAGCTGAAAAAGGTACCGAAACTCGGGCCCAAAGCGTTTGAACAGAGCGCAGGATTCCTGCGGATTCCAAATGCAAAAAATATTCTCGACAATACCGGTGTGCATCCGGAAACTTATACGGCGGCAAAACAGATTTTGGAACATTTTTCATATACCTTGCAGGATGCGGCAGACGGAAAGCTTTCCGAATTGTCGGATCGTGTTGCGGCGGAGGGCGAAAGCCAAGTGGCGGAGCGTTTCGAAATCGGTGTGCCGACTCTGCGGGACATTGTGGCCGATTTGACCAAACCCGGGCGCGACCTGCGCGATGATCTGCCACAGCCGATGCTTCGCAGTGATATTATGGAACTCAAGGACCTTAAAGAGGGAATGGAGCTAAAAGGCACGGTGCGCAACGTCATCGATTTCGGTGTGTTTGTGGACATCGGCGTCCATCAGGACGGTTTGGTTCATATTTCGAAAATCACCAACCGTTATATTAAACATCCAAGCGAAGTACTCAAAGTAGGCGACATCGTAACCGTTTGGGTGCTGGGTGTTGATACGGCGAAAAAGCGAATTTCGCTGACCATGAAACCACCAAAAGCGCAGAATTAAGCAGACAAAAAGTTTTGAACCGAAAGAGGGCGGATTGTTGAAAACTCTGTTGGTTGCGATCAACGCAAAATTTTCCCATACAAATCTAGCTGTGCGCTGTCTAAAAAAAGCGTTGGATGCCGCGGATATTCCGGCTGAATTTGCGGAATTTACCATTAATCAGCCGGTAGATACCATTTTGCGGGAAATCGCCGCTCTTTCGCCGGACCGTGTTCTGTTTTCCTGTTATATTTGGAATATTGCACTTGTAAGGCGCATCGGTGCAGACCTGCGTCTGCTGTTTCCCGATGCATCCATCCTGCTGGGCGGTCCCGAAGTCAGCTTTGATGCAGAGGAACTGCTTTCCACAATGCCGTGGGCGGACGGGATTTTGTGCGGTGAGGGAGAAGGAATGATTGCGCAGGTGTTGTCACAACCCCGTCCGTGCGGCGTCTTTTCTGCGGATAAATTTGTGGACATGGATGCCCTGCCGTTT
>CALLQM010000318.1 GCA_938014855.1 uncultured Clostridia bacterium
CTCTAATATGGTGGCTGGCAAGTGAAACGGGATCCCCTATTATGATGTCCATCGCGGGCGTGTTCGCCTTTTTACCTCAGCTTATTCTCGGTCCTTTTGTGGGAGTATGGGTTGACCGACTTAGCCGTAAAACCGTCATCATAGCAGCAGACCTTTTCATTGGATTAGTAGCCCTTGTTTTTGCTCTGGTATTTTTGTTTGATACGCCACCCTATTGGTCGGTTTGTGTGGTGCTGGGTATTAGAGCTATAGGCAATGTTTTTCACAGTCCAGCCATCCAGGCAGCGGTACCCATGCTGGTGCCGCAACAGGAGCTGGTGCGTGCCAACGGATGGAGTCAGTTTATGCAGTCGGGTGCTTTCCTGCTGGGGCCTGTACTTGGCGCAGCCATGTATGCTTCCCTACCCCTTTGGATCATTTTATTGTCTGATTTGGCAGGCGCGCTTGTAGCCAGTGCTACTGTAGCACTTGTAAAAATACCTGATCCGGAGAGGAAAACACAACAAATTCCGCATTTTTTCCATGAAATGAAGGAAGGTGCGGCAGCCATATGGCAGGATAAAAAACTCTTTATCGTGACGGCGGCCACCCTGCTCGGTATGGTGTTTTACGCACCTTTATCCACCTACTATCCGCTTATGACAAGTGATTACTTCAAAGCTGACGCATGGCATGCGAGTATGGTCAACTTCGGTTACGCAGGCGGGATGATGCTCTGCGCGATAATCCTTGGGAAATTCGGTACCATCAGAAATAAATTTCCAGTTATTCATCTGGGACTTTTAGGTATGGGAACATCCTCGTTGCTCTGCGGTCTATTGCCTGCAGAGATGTTCTGGTTTTGGATATTTGCAGCATTATGCACACTACTTGGGGCAAGCAGCAACTTGTATAATATCCCCTATATCGCCTATATGCAGGAAACCATCCCGCCTGAACGAATGGGGCGTGCCTTTTCCTTAATTGGAAGCCTCAGCTCAGCTACTATGCCTTTGGGATTGCTCATAGCAGGCCCAATTACCGAAAATCGCGGAGTATCGTTGTGGTTTTTTGTATCCGGAATCGCACTCCTCATACTTACGCTGATAAGTGCCCTGTTCGTTCTTCCACGAAAGGCGGATAAGGTAGGGAAAAGTAATAGTTGATTGTTGTAACAATAAATTGGAATATAACGTTAGGATAAAACACTTTGCAGTATAGTATGGAAATGGGAATTTTTTCAACAACAAAAAGTTATTTGGGAAAAGAAATTTTATGAATAACAATGAAACAACAAGTAAAGAAAACCTATTTGGAACGGGTAAACTTATTAGGGATAAATAGAAACTTATCATACAATTAAAACGAGGTATTTACAATGTATAACAGTATGGAACAAATGCTTTATAATGAATATGGAATACAAGTGCAGTCATTACAGCAGATTCCTGCGGGCTGGTCAGCATCTGCATGGAAAGTTCATTCTGAGTGTGGCGATTATTTTTTGAAAGTTTATGACAAGCATAAGCCCTCCACAAGAAACTGGATTGCGCGAATCGACAGCTATATGCCGGTCGTTCTGTGGTTACATGAGAACACAAAACTTCAAAAGAAAATGACCGCACCGATTCTAACCAGAGATAGAACTTATAAAAAGGAAGATTCATCTTTTTTATACATGGTATTTCCCTTTATAGAAGGCTCAACCATATGCGATGAAAAATTGAAGCCGGAGCAAATACGGGAAGTTGCGCAAATAATTTCCAAACTGCATTTTCATGGTGCTGAAATACCTGCATCGACAAACAGCTTAATTGAAACCTTTGATGTTTCATTTTGTACGACTTTGTCCAATCGGCTTGGGAATATACATGCTTCCGCTTCCTTACAAGAGGTACTAAAACCCTATATGACATTACTTGCCCAAGCGACAGAATCGCTTCAAAGCATGGGTCTCTTACTGCAAAATTCTAAAATGCGTTATGTCATGTGCCATACAGATCTTCACGGCTGGAATCTGATACAATCTAAAAACCTTATCCTTATTGATTGGGAGGGATTGAAGCTTGCACCTGTTGAAGCCGACCTCTTTTCATTTACCGGAACATTCTTTTTTGATTACGCATGGGAGGATTTCATGTCCATTTACCAAACCACACACAAGGACTATCAGATTAATGTCGAGGCGATGCGTTTTTACAGGCTGCGGCGCAGATTGGAAGATATCCATGAGTTTGTCGAAAGCATCCTGTTTGACAAGCTCACACAGGATGATATGAACCAATCACTTCGTTATCTCAAACAAGAATGTGAATTACTGCATGTCATGTGTTGAAAAGAACAGCTTACCTTACAAATGCCTATTTATATGTAGGTTTTGTATGCCTAAAATTAACAATAAAAAAACCTTTGGGAAAGGAGATTTTATGAATAACAATGAAACAACAAGTAAAGAAAACCTATTTGATGTTTTAAATCTGTTAGAAGATTTAAATATAAAATATTGGATTGATGGTGGTTGGGGTGTTGATATCCTGACCGAAAAGCAAAATAGGGATCATAGAGATATAGACGTTGATTTCGATGGGGAATCTGAGGAAACCTTATTGGCTGCACTAAAAGATAAGGGATATAAAATCACGACTGATTGGAGTCCTGCACGCATTGAGCTGCATCACCCGGAACTTGGCTATATAGATATACACCCTTTAATAATAGATGAAGATGGAAGTGCCAGGCAGGCTGATCTGCAAGGCGGCTGGTATCATTTTGAAGCAAAATGGTTTTCTTCTTCAATATTTGAAGGTAGAGTGATTCCATGTATTTCGGCAGAGGCTCAGAAAATTTTTCATAGTGGATATGAATTGAGAGAAGTTGATCATATCGATCTGAAAAATCTTGAAGCGCTGAAGAGAGCAATCTATTTAATCACCGGGGTTATGGCGTCCGGAAAATCTACAGTCGCTCAATTGCTTGCCTTAAAAATGGAAAAAGGAGTGCATCTGCGGGGCGATATATTTCGTAAAATGATTGTTGCCGGACGGGCTGACATGTCCGTACAGCCCTCCGAAGAAGCTATCCGACAACTGCATCTGCGTTACCGCTTGGCAGCTGAAACGGCAAAAACCTATTATGACAGCGGTTTTTCCGTTGTTTTGCAGGACAATTATTACGGTGAGGAACTGCCCCGCATGTTGAAGATGCTAGAGAATTACCCTGTTCATGTAACAGTGTTGTGTCCGGATGTGGAGACAGTAAAAAGGCGTGAAAAGATGCGAGGGAAAACTGGCTATACCGGTTTTTCACTAGAAGCTCTGCATGCGGATTTCATGAGAAAAACCCCAAGACTCGGATTCTGGCTGGACAACTCAGAGCTGACGCCGGAACAATCCGCTCGGGATATTCTATTGCACTTCGGTGAATAACGGTGAATAAGTCACATTAGATTGAACACTATTGATAATTTTAATGTCCGAAAGGGAGTAACATAAATGAATAATATACTGATTGTTTATTATTCACTTTTTCATAATACGGCGAATTTAGCATTGGAAATAGCAGTACAAACAGGTGGAACATTAAGAGAATTGATTCACGATACTAATTATTCCTTTTAATATAATACTGCTCATAAAGAACTAAGAAATCAGATTTCTCGAGGCTTTTGTCCAAAATTAATATCTGGAAATGAATCAATAGACGATTATCAAGCAATATTTATAGGATCACCCAACTGGTTCAAAACTTTAGCTCCGCCAGTTATGAGTTTCCTTAGACTGAATGATTTTACGGGTAAAACAATCATACCCTTTTGCACACACGGTGGTGGAGGATTCGGCCAAATTGCAAATGATATAGCAAAAGAGTGCCCGAAGTCGAAAATACTACCCGGTATTGCTGTAACTGGTACTGTCACATCGGAAGAAGTCACGAATTGGCTTAAGATGATAGAATATGAATTATAAAATCCCGTTTCAAGGAGGAATCCTGTATGCAGTATGGTCCCGACCCAAACGCCATTTATCCAAATGAAAAGATAAAGAGCGTATGCTACATCAAGAATATTATCACCCGCCCTAATATCATCGTCGGCGATTACACGTATTACGACGACAATAACGGAGCGGGGCGGTTTGAAGAGCACGTGACGCATCATTACGAGTTTTTAGGCGACAAACTCATAATCGGAAAATTCTGCGCCATTGCCAAAGGTATCGAGTTTGTAATGAACGGTGCCAATCACAGGATGTGCAGTATCACCACATACCCATTTAACATCATGGGCCACGGTTGGGAAAAGGTGACACCGACGCTGGAAGAACTACCGTTCAAAGGTGATACCGTTGTCGGAAATGATGTGTGGATTGGGCAGAGTGTCACGATTATGCCCGGAGTGCATATTGGGGATGGGGCGATCATTGCAGCTAATTCCGTTGTAACAAAGGACATACCGCCTTATCATATCGCCGGAGGCAATCCAATCAGAATCATTCGGAAGCGGTTTGATGACGACCTCATCCGCTATCTGCTGGAATTGAAGTGGTGGGATTGGTCTGCTCAAAAGGTTTTCGAGAATCTTGAAATCCTATGCAGTGATGATCTGACAAAAATAAAGGAAATCAAGTAACCTGTTATGATAGCGCAATAAATCACACTTTTTAGGAGATAATTCAATCATGGATATAAAGAAGATTACGGCTAACGGCAATGAAATAGCTATTGTAAACAGCGATGAGGTTTGTATTTCAGATGTGCAGTCCGCACTGGATTTCATGATGTCTGTAAATTATGAAACAGGAAGCCATTCCATTATATTGAACAAAGATGCGTTGACCCCGGACTTTTTTGTTTTGAGTACGAGGATTGCCGGTGAAATTTTACAAAAGTTTATCAATTACCAGTTTAAGTTTGCGATTGTTGGCGACTTTTCCGGCTATACAAGCAAGCCGCTGAAAGATTTTATATATGAAAGCAATAAAGGAAGAGATATCTTCTTTGTGTCTTCCGAAGAAGATGCTATTGAGAAATTGAGCAGAACATAATCCGTTTCATATCTTGAGGTTGCAGTTAAATTATAGTATAATTTAAAGTGAAAGCGGGGTAGAAATATGTATTTGATATTCATGTAATTTAGTTTTTAAGCACTGCCCTTTTTAGGGTTTATTTGTTGTGCTTAAAGACATATTTACATGAGTATATCCTCGCTTTTGAAGATCTCCTTGTAAAATTATGTCTTTCTGCACGAACAACGCCTTAGGCAGTTGTTCGTTTTTAATTTTATATAAGGAGATTTCTATAATGAACAGAATAAAGAATTGGAAGAAACAATTTGCTGTAATATACACAGGGCAGGCTTTTTCAATCTTGGGTTCTGCCGCAGTGCAGTTCGCTGTTATCTGGTGGCTGACCATCCAGACTGAATCCGCAATAACCTTGACGATTGCATCCTTAGTTGCCTTTCTCCCCAATATGTTAATCGGACCCTTTGCCGGTGTGTGGATCGACCGATACAACCGCCGAACAGTAATGATTTTAGCTGACGGTCTGGTAGCTGTATCCAGCATCATCCTTGGCGCAGCATTTTTACTTGTGGAAACACCCCCTATTTGGTTTATCTACATTGTTTTATTTTTGCGTGGATTGGGGAATACCTTTCACGGTCCAGCTATGCAAGCGGCAATACCCATGTTTGTGCCAGCAGATATGTTGACCAAAGCAGGGGGCTGGGGAAATATGATCCAATCAATATCCAACATGATGGGGCCTGTGCTGGGTGCTGCGCTTATGTCATTTCTACCTATTTCCTCCATTATGATTGTGGATATACTGGGAGCCGCTTTTGCGATAGTTTGCCTCCTATTTGTTATAATTCCAGATATTCCGCAAACCAATGAGAAGATGAGTGTATTGTCTGACATGAAGCAGGGCTTTATCGCAATGAAAGCAAATAAGCCTTTAATGGCTGTGTTTTCCCCCATGCTGCTGATGACCATACTTTATATGCCCTTAGGTTCTCTGTTCCCTCTGCTGGTACGCAACCACTTTATGGGCGAAGCATGGCACAATAGCATTGTGGAATTTGTCTTTGCAGGCGGATTGCTTCTTTCATCTCTCGTTATTGGTGTATTGGGCGGCATGAAAAGGAGGTTTTTCATGGCATCCTTAGCTATTGGCTTAATGGGTCTGTCTACACTGATTAGCGGAGCGTTACCGACAAGCGGTTTTTGGATATTTGCTATATGCTGCTTCTTCTTGGGTGCCTCTGGCACATTTATGAATGTTCCAGTTATGGCCTATGTTCAAGAAAGCATTGCACCTGAAATGATGGGCAAGGTGTTTTCCCTTTTGATGACCGCCATGACTCTTTCTATGCCGATAGGCTTACTTGTTGCGGGTCCGGTTGTTGAGGTGATAGGTGTAAACACATGGTTTTTCTGGTCAGGTGTTGTACTGATGGCAGATGCTATTCTCTGCCGCCTTTTGACACGACGCTATGACAAAGTAACAATGAAACCGCAAGTGGACTGAAAAAAGGACAGGGTTGATGATAATTTGGAGTGGTGGGCTTCTGGGAGTTCAAAACAAAGTGCTCAAAGTTGCTGGGTTCACAGCATTTAACAGTATTAATCTCAGGTTATAATAATCTTTCTAATATAGTAAAGGAGAATATCTATGACACCTAATAGTGAAAATAAACGAGTATGGTTTATTACCGGAGCAAGCAAGGGGCTTGGCTATGCTTTTACATGCGCCGCCTTGAAAGCCGGGGATAAAGTTGTTGCAGTCGCAAGGACGATTGATAATTTGGCGAAACTAAAAGAAACATATCCAGAAACCTTGCTTCCATTAAGCCTCGATGTTACAGATAAGGAGGCTGTTTTTTCTACGGTTGAAACAGCAGTTAAACATTTCGGCAGGCTTGATATTGTTGTTAATAATGCGGGTATCATGACTTTGGGTATGATTGAAGAACTAAACGAATCCGATGCTCGGAAACTAATGGACACAAACTTTTTTGGAGCTCTTTGGGTTTGTCAGGCAGTGATGCCCTATTTGAGGTCGCAGCGTTCTGGACATATCATACAGATTACAAGCATTGGCGCTATTATCTCGGGTCCGATGTCTGGTATTTACAGTGCAAGTAAATTTGCGCTGGAAGGAATGAGTGAAGCCTTAGCAAAAGAAGCGGAACATTTCGGAGTGAAACTCACTATGGTGGAACCAGGAGGATATTGGACAGACTTATACACTTCGATGAGTTACAGCAATCCATTAGATTCATACGGTACACTTTGCGATGAGCTGGCGAAACAGTATTCCGAAGATTCGGTCGATAGTGATCCTTCCTTGGCAGCGGAAGCCCTTATGAAATTAGTAGCCAGCAATAATCCGCCTTTGAGGCTTATCCTTGGCAGCATGGTATACGATTTGGCGATGGATACCTTAAAAGCACGGATGGTTACTTGGGAAGACTGGGAAGCTGTTAGCCGTGCATCAGAAAAGGCTATTCCTGCACCGGAGAGATATGGAGTATAATACCAAACAGGGGTTTTGAGGCAAGGACGAAACTATCATGAAAATTGAAATTATGGAATATAACCCGGATTGGACAAAGAATTTTGAAGAAGAGAAAATAAAATTGCTCCGTTTTTTCGGTTCTCATGCCGTAGCCATTGAACATATCGGAAGCACGGCGATACCCAATCAACGGGCGAAACCGGTTATAGATATATTTATTGGCGTTTCGCCTTTTGCGGAACTAACCTTTTATCAGCGCATTTTTAATGCAAAGGAGTATCACCACACTCCGACAGATATGACAAGCAGATATTTGTTTGCAAAATATACAAATGAAGTTTGGACCCATAATCTTCATGTTTTACCGTACAACGATGGTTTTTATCTGCGCAACGAATTTCTGCTCAGGGATTATTTAAGGGAGCATCCCAAATTGGCCGATGAATATGGAGAAGTAAAAGAGAGAGCCGCCATGGAAAATGGCAGTACCATGGAGGCATATACACGCGCAAAGACAGAATTTATTCAAAAGGTAATCGATGCGGCAAGGAAGGAAAAAGGCTTGCCCTTGCAAAGCGTTTGGGAAAGTTAGGGTGATTTACAGTTGGATATCATGATACGGAAAGAAACGGGAAAAGACTATAAACTTACGGAAGCTGTTGTAGAAAAGGCATTTCAGAATGAAGAACACAGTGACCACAGGGAACAATTTTTGGTCGCCAGATTGCGAAAAAGCGATGTGTTTGTCCCTGAACTCAGCCTTGTCGCCGAAAGGAACAAGGCAATCGTCGGGCATCTTATGCTAACAAAGCTGCTTATTAAAAATGACGGGCAGAATTACGAAGCATTGGCATTGGCTCCGGTTTCGGTCTTGCCTGAATACCAGAACCAGGGTATCGGCAGCCAATTGATTATTCATGGGTTGAAGAAATCAAAGGAAATGGGCTTCAAATCAATCGTTGTTCTCGGACATGAAGCCTACTATCCTCGATTTGGATTTAAGCCCGCAAGTACATGGGGAATTAAAGCACCATTTGATGTGCCAGATGAATCGTTTATGGCGTTGGAACTTGAAGATGGAATCCTTGGTGATGTTTCGGGAACCGTGGTTTATTGCAAAGAGTTTTTTGAATAATATATAACATTGAGAATTGCAAAATTACCATGCGGAGGTAAAGCAAATGGCTAAAGCATATGACATACAGAATTAAAACACCTATGAGGTATCAATGGAGGTAATCAATGTTTAAAGAGAAAATTATCAGAGAGATGAAAGTAGTTTTCAAAGAAATTCCTTTCGGCATAGATCATACTCTCAAAGTTTTGCAAAACGCAGAAGATATTATGAAAGGTGAAAATATCGGAGATCAAGAAAAAGAACTAATCTGTATTGTTGCTATACTACATGATATTGGTGCCGTTGAAGCACAAAAAAAGTACGGCTCAATTGACGGTGTCTATCAAGAAAAAGAAGGACCAGCAGTAGCCAGAGAAATATTACAAAAGGTAGGCTATGGCAAAAATATCGATCGAATATGCTTTATAATAGGCAATCATCATACTCCATCTAAAATTGATGGACTTGATTTTCAAATACAATGGGAAGCTGATTTGCTTGAAAATTTAACGGTTATGGATAAAGAAAAAGAACAGGAAAAGATAAAAAAATGCATCAATGATAATTTTAAAACAGCTACTGGAAAAATGATAGCCTATGAACGTTTTACTTTATATTAGAATTTGTCGGATAGCTTGGATTTTAAATTATTTATATAACAGGAGGTTGCGAGAATGAGACCAAAAGAGGTTTTACAGAAGTTTGTTGATGCGTTCAATCAGGCTGATGCCGAAACATTATCGTTACTTTATGCGGAGGATGCCGTCAATCATCAGGTTGCCAATGAGCCAGTACATGGTCGGGACAATATTAAAAGATTCCTGGAGGATGAATTTGCACAAGCAAAGATGGTTTGTATTGTGGAGAATATATTTGAGGATGGTCAGTGGGCGATTATGGAGTGGCGCGACCCATTAGGACTCCGAGGTTGCGGTTTCTTCCAGATTGTGAATGATAGAATTGTTTTTCAACGGGGTTATTGGGATAAGCTCTCTTTCCTGAAACAACATGGTTTGCCGATTGAGTAACACAATTTGAGCATCGATCAGATTTTAATCAAGAATTATCTGTATTTTGTGAAGGAGGTTACTAAATGAGGTCTAAAATTAAAAAAAATATTAATCCAAGAATTTTATTTAGAATTGGGATTGTACTATTAATGTGTTATTTCGGAGGGATATTTTATTTTTACAATATTCAAGAGTATAACCCCTATGCTTCTGCGGGGGCTGATCTTGATGCTCTAATTCACAGCGTATTGTTTTTACCTCCAACTGCAATATGCTTGATATTATCTCTCATATTACATATAAAAGCCAAAAAGTGAATCGCACTGTCTATTGCGAGCATATATACGAGGCTACAAATTCCAATTTACCGATTTGAACCTATGAACAACATTTTTGATAATACAATTTTTTGATGAGTATACGAAAATGTCACGAAGTCAGCAAGGCTTATCCGGTGCGGGCGAATGGCATCAGTTCAATGCCTTATTTCCTGACTTAAGCGGCAAAAGCGTACTCGATCTTGGATGCGGTTACGGTTGGTACTGCAAATATCAATGCAACCTTAAAACAGAGGAACTTGGTAGATATTTATTGGGCGTTGGCCTTATTTAACATGTCAAATAAACATAATGGATATTCAGCGGATGATTGCAGAATAAATGAAATAGAGGCTCCGGTACTGAGCTTTTGGAGTGAAAAGGATATAATAATACCAGAAGCTACAGTAAGAGAAACTGTTGAAGCTTTGGGAGACAAAGCTGAGTTGATTATTATTAAAGATAGTGGACACTCTCCTTTAGTTGATTGCCCTGATTTGCTGATGAAAAAGATCAGCAATTTTAATATATAATTCAGCTCAGGCATATGTGAAATGCTAGAGCCTGTACCAAATTATTTATGGGGCTTGGTGTAGAAGTTGAAGTTATAAAGCCTTTGTAAATGCGGGAAAATATACGCAAGATGGCGCAGAATATACAAGAACAATATAAATAAATTACCTATATTCACTCCATCTTGTCCACAATAATTTGTAGTTTACAAATATAGCGTTTCTTGTGTTACACAAGAATATATAAAGCAACACTTTATTCTTTTTCTGTAATAAAATTTCTTAGAGTGAGAGGTTCTGGTGGGTTCACAGTGAACCGCACCTGGGTTCAGCAGAAGAGCGGAATACCTCCCTGGCGGGAAATCCGCCCTTTTGCTTTACCATCCCCTGCTATTTTCTTAAAGTGAGACGGTTGGAGCTGTTGCTTCCATTCTCCCGGTAGCGCGGCTCCTTTTCGATCAGCTCAGCTCTGACCAGATCATGGATTGCGCGTTTAACGGTACTGCGGGAAAGCTGCAAGTCGGAGGCAATCGTTTTTACCGCAGGCCAGCAGTCCTTACCTTTTCCTGCCCGGTCACAAAGGTATAGATAGACAGCTCTCGCCCGATGGGGAAGCTCATCGGGCGAGGCTGTATAAATGTGGTTGAAGTAGCTCATGGGAACCTCCTTTACGTTTTGAGCACATTGCGGCGGCGC
>CALLQM010000319.1 GCA_938014855.1 uncultured Clostridia bacterium
AAAATTATGCGTTATGAATTTTGAAAACAATAATTTGTACTGCATAAAAATAGGTAAGGCTTAAGCTATAGGTATGATCATAACAGAAAGGGTGTTTGCATGTTTGACTTTCAAAAAGCAGCAGGAGCTTTCTTGCTCAGCTTGATATTAATGCTGAGTTTCAGCGGATGCGCAAGAACAAAAGGTTTACCTATCGATCAATCTAGAAAAATATCGGAATCGGATAAAGAGGGCAATACGTCAAAATTAAATACATCTGAGCCTGAGAAAAAATTAAAAAAGAGTACAAATAGATCTATATCAGCTCCTGAAAAAGAAAGTTCTCCAACACAATCAGAAGCAAAAAAAATCGTAGAAGAAGCCATTCAAAGAGGCGAGGTGTGCAATTGTTTGTTTTGGGGAGCGTTTGCAGTAACGGAAGATGCTCAAGTAAATGATGGCTATTTACCAATTAATTATAGCATTCAAGATAGCTGTTTACCGGTTGATGTGAATTTGTTTCAATCGCTAAAGGATATTAAAACATATATTTATGATACATTCGTATCAGATACCTCAGATCGTTTATGGAAAACAATTGAAGAAAGAAAAATATATAATGAAATCAATGGAAATCTATATGTTGGTGCGATTGGAGGAGGTGTTCCGTTTACAACACTTACTTACGAAACAAATACGATGAAATTTATTAAAATAGATATTGAAAAAATTATAGTTTGTATGGATACAAGCCGTAATGGTGAACCAGATGAACCAAGAGAGTTAACAATTGAAAACTATGATGGAAAATGGTATTTAAATGATACATTTGTAGAATTCGTTTAAGAAAAGGGCAATGCAGGACTAAATAGTCCTGCATTGCCTCTGCTTATAATTAAATGATTCTGTTTATCCGTTTGAAGTAACAGTAATGAATACATCTGTAAGGTTTTTGGCGTTACGTATGCATTTTCTTAATAAATCAGATTTGTAAACTTATATTGCATAAAAATAGGTTAAGACTTAACATAGATATAGATTATTTAAGACGGAAAGGGTGGTTTTCATGGTGTTCTTTCATAAATCAGCAGTGGCTTTTTTGCTCAGCTTTATATTAATGCTTAGTTTCAGCGGATGCGCTGAAACGCAATCCAACTAGATTGAACCGCAAAATTCCAGTCAAACGGAGCAGGCATCAAACAGTACAAACAAATCCGTGGAATCAAGCGAACAAGCATTGAATGAACACAAACAAGATATCAATGCAATCGACTTAACAGATTTGGATTCACTTACAGAAAAATACCTATATCCCGCATATTGGGGATATATAACGGCAACTTCTTGGAATTCTGCTTCTGAAATTCGCCCAAAAAATTTCATTCATTTTTATATGTATAATAAGTTTATAAAAAATTCAATATCAAATTGGGAAAATTATAGTGTTCCTGCTTCGGAATATGAAAATTATATTTGCCAATATTTTAATGTTGACCCTTTGCTGTTACGGCAAGTAGAACAATATGATAAACAAAAGAAAGTGTATTCCAATTTTCCTAATATAGGAAGTTTGGGATGTTGCAAAGTTGTAGCCGCTGAAAATCAAGATGATAAACTGTTTCTTTATTACGAATATTACAGTCGAGCGGATGATACCACGGTGATTCGTACCGGAACGTTGATAGTTCGTATTTCTGGGGATGAATATCAATATTTATCGTGTAAAACGAAAGAAAGTGGAAATAGTATATTTTAAAATCAGGTAGCGGTGCAGCATTTTGCTACACCGCTTTTTTAAAACTTGTTGTGCAATTTAGTCAGGAATTACATAACCCTGAAAGGTAAATTTGCTTCCAAAAAGTCGTTTCATTCCTGCTTCAGTTAATTTTTTACGAACGATAACCAAATGATCAAAACCATAGTTTGAATCGGAATAAGTCATAGTTTTACCATTCCATTCCTCAACCACTCCAACATGCCCATAGTTGCCTGGACCGCCTGACCAGCAAGCGACGCAGCCACTTTGAATTTCGTCTAATTGGGTAACAGATGACGAATTATACCATTGACTACCATTTCCTTTTACGTTACTGCCGAAATAGTTGTTTGCGTATTCTACACATTCGCCGCCATAATCTCCAGTATTAGCCATAATTAATATCTCCTTTTTAATTTATTTAAAAGCAATTTTCATTTTAGTCCTGTGCACCGAACCGTTGTGATTTTTGCTTCTAATTACTATAAAGAGAAAAATATAAACTTATGTTGCATAAAAACAGGATAAAGCTTACCATAGAGATAAATCATTTAAGATGGAAAGGGCGGGTTTTATGTTTGGCTTTAATAACTCAGCAATGGCTTTCTTGCTTAGCATAATATTAGTGCTTAGTTTCAGCGGCTGCGCGGAAACGCAATCCAACGAGATTGAACCGCAAAGTTCCAGTCAGCCAATTTTATCTTCCGATGAGCCAAGTAA
>CALLQM010000320.1 GCA_938014855.1 uncultured Clostridia bacterium
TCGCATACGTAACGGTTTCTTTGGAACGAATTTCATTCATAAAGGTATTGATGTCACGCGCCATTTCAAAGAGCGCGGCAATTCCGTCCGCAGTATTGAGGTCATCATCCATTGCTTCAACAAACTGCGCAATTCGGCTGTCGATCTGCTCACGGAATGCTTCTTCTCCTTCTGTAGGAGCATCGCATGCATTTTTCAGCGCAAAATCCAAATTGTCACGGCAGTTATGCAAACGCTCAAGCGCCGATTTGCACTGTTCAATGACTTCCAGGCTGTAGTTGATCGGACTGCGGTAATGCGCTTGAAGCATCATGAATTTGATTGGCTCATACCCATACTTGTTGGCGACTTCACGTGTGGTGAAGAAGTTGTTGAGCGATTTGCTCATCTTGCGGTTATCTACATTGATATAGCCGTTGTGCATCCAATAGCGGACATATTCAACGCCTGTGCAGCATTCGCTCTGCGCAATCTCATTTTCATGATGCGGGAAGATCAGATCCTGCCCACCGCAATGAATATCAATGGTTTCACCGAGATGCTTGCGAATCATTGCACTGCACTCAATATGCCAGCCGGGACGTCCTTTTCCCCAAGGAGACGGCCAGCTCGGTTCACCGGGTTTTGCGGCTTTCCAAAGCACAAAGTCGAGCGGATCTTCTTTGACATCGCTGACATCAATGCGTGCACCGGACTCCAAGTCTTCCAGCGGCTGATGGGATAGTTTTCCATATTCTTTGAATTTACGGGTTCTAAAATAAACACTTCCGTCTACGGCATATGCATAGCCTTTTTCCTCGAGCGTTTTCACCATATCCAAGATGGTATCAATATTTTCGGTTGCTTTCGGATGGATGGTTGCGGGACGAATGCCGAGCCCCTGCGTATCGGTCAGGTATTCTTTGATAAAACGTTCTGCAACCTCTTTAACGGTAATGCCTTCCTCATTGGCTCGATTAATGAGTTTGTCATCGATATCCGTAAAATTCTGAGCAAAGGTAACCTCATAGCCCCTGTATTCCAAATAGCGCCGCATGGTGTCAAACACGCAGATTGGGCGCGCATTTCCGATGTGGATAAAATTATAAACTGTAGGGCCGCAGGCATACATTTTTACTTTTCCCGGTTCCAAGGGAATAAAGTCTTCCTTTTGGCGAGTCAGCGAATTGAAGATTTTCATGTTCATTCTCCTTTGTGGTTGAGTGATGTGAATATTAGCAGATGCGGTACCGCTCTTTTAAACTACACCAATATAACAAATCGATTCCTTTATTCTTTCACACTTACTTGTGATTCTTCTAGCTTTTTTAAACGTTTTTCCAATTTATCAATGTGAAAATGCAGACGACAGATTTCCTGGGCAACGGGGTCCGGCAGGTGAATATGATCCAGCGTAGTGGGTTTTCGTCCTGCAATTCGCACTACGCGCGCTGGCACACCTACTGCCGTGCTGTCGGAAGGCACAGATTCAAGTAATACAGCATTTGCCGCGACCTTGGAACCATCTCCAACATTGAATGGCCCCAACACTTTTGCTCCTGCACCCACCGTTACATTTTTACCAAGTGTGGGATGTCGCTTTCCTTTATCTTTACCGGTTCCTCCCAATGTTACTCCCTGATAGATCGTACATCCATCGCCTACTTCCGCTGTTTCTCCTATAACAACGCCCATACCATGGTCAATCATAACCCCGGATCCTATTTTTGCACCGGGATGAATCTCGATGCCCGTAAAAAACCGGGAAAACTGGCTAAGCATACGGGCTGGCAGAAACGCCTTGTGCTTATACAGCCAATGCGCCGGACGATGAAACATAATAGCGTGCAGGCCACTGGAAAGCAGCAGAGTTTCGAATCCACTGCGGGCCGCCGGGTCACGTTCCTGAACTGCCTTGATATCTTTACGAATTGAATCAAACATAATCGAAAGGTTCCTCCTTGGAAGATGGATGCCAACAAAACTGCATAAAAAAACCTTCGCCCAGCAAAAAGCCGGGCGAAGGCGAAAAGTTCCGCGGTTCCACTTCGATTTCTAACTCAAATCCCTTAACGCGGGGTCACGTGCCGCCATACTCGGATCGAAAATCCTTTAAGACGGCAAGCTCACGGGTGCATTTCTCCAATTTTCCCACCAAACGCGCTTTCAGCCGGTGACGCGTCTTCTCTGTTGCAGGGCCAGTGGATACTTCTCCCGGTCAATGCCTTTTATCAGGACGATATCGCCCCTATAAATTCTATGCAAACTATACCATAATTGTTTACTAATTGCAAGTACCTATTTTGCGTCGGAAAACAGTTCTCGGTTCTTCCAAACATAATTAAACCCTGAAAAGACCGTTAATACGACCACAATCCATTCTAAAATCATAACAAGTGAATTTATCCAAACAGGCGCCGATGCTCCTAACAAGCTGTGTGAAATCCACAAAACAAGCAGAGTGTACAAAACCCAAACGATTTGGAACACGGTTTTCAGCTTGCCCCATTTGTCCGCCGCAATCACTTTGCCATGTTCTGCGGCAATCAAGCGAACGGAAGTAACGAGAAATTCACGGGCCAAAATAATAAATACAGACAAAGAAGTTGCTGCATTGATGCCGACAAAAAACACCATTGCAGAACATACCAGCAGTTTATCCGCCAGTGGGTCCATCAGTTTACCGAAATTGGTAACCAGCTGGTCTCTGCGGGCAATATGCCCATCCAAATAGTCGGTAAAGGATGCCGCCGCAAATATAACAGCCGCAAATAAATAATGATGAGGAATTGCTTCAAACATCGCAAAAATTAAAAATACCGGGATTAAAGCCATCCGAAGCACAGTGAGTTTATTTGGTAAATTCATATTACTCCAGCGCCTTTCCTGCCAAATCATATTCTTGTGTACCAGTTATTTCCACCTTTACATAATCACCGATTTGCGGCTTTTTATGACTGGTAAAATATACCCTTGTATCAATATCAGGAGCATCCATGTAGCTGCGGCCATAATACAGGTTTCCTTCGCTTCCTTCCACCGCAACTAAAAGAACCCGCCCGATTTGGCTTTGATTAAATTCTTCCACAATCGGGTACTGCGTTTCCATAATCAATTCCGCCCGGCGGCGTTTGACTTCCTCGTCAATTTGGCCGTCCATTTCGTATGCAGGCGTATCTTCTTCGCAGGAATATGCAAAGCAACCTAAGCGTTCAAACTTCACTTCACGGATAAACTCAGCCAATTCCGTAAAATCATCTTCGTTTTCGGTTGGGAATCCGGCAATCATGGTTGTGCGAAGTACCACATTTGGGACTTTTTCTCGAATTTTCTTCATAAGCGCTAACAAACTGTTCGCATCTCCGCGCCGATTCATCAATGCAAGCAAACGACCGCTGACATGTTGGATTGGGACATCCATGTATTTGACGACTTTATCCTCTTTCGCCATAACATCCAGCAAACGGTCAGTAATGCGATCCGGATAACAGTAAAGAATTCGAATCCATTTTACACTGTCGATTTTACAAAGTTCCTCCAACAAATCCGGTAGCATCAATCTGCCGTACAAGTCCTCCCCATACCGGGTGGTATCCTGCGCCACAACGTTTAGCTCTGTAACTCCACGCGCCGCAAGTCGTTTCGCTTCCTCCACGATTTGCTCCATCGGACGGGAACGGAAACCGCCGCGGATCAGCGGAATTGCACAGTAAGAACATCGATTATCGCATCCTTCTGCAACTTTGAGATACGCATAAAACGGCTCATTTGCCAAGATGCGCTCTCCTTCTAACGACAGTTCACTTTTTTCGCCAAATGCAACCGTTCGTTTGCCATGCAGTGCATCATCAATTGCTTTTGCAATCTCTGCATTTTTACCAATGCCGAGCACAATATCTGCCTCCGGAATTTCTCCCGCTACTTGATCACGATACCGTTCCGCCAAGCAGCCGGTTACAGCGACTACTTTGATTTTTCCCTCATTTTTCATCTGGACAAACTCCAGAATATTTTCAATGCTTTCTTTTTTGGCATCTTCAATAAATCCACAAGTATTGATAATCACCACATCGCACTGTTCGGGATCCGCACAGATCTCGTAGCCGCCTTTAACGATCAGCGCCAACAGCAGTTCCGCATCCACCTGATTTTTTGAGCATCCCAAAGAAACCATTCCAACCTTGATTGCCATACTGTTCTCCAATCCAAACGTTTAATAATCTTCTTCCAACCTCAGCGCATGGCGTACATCATCGGCACGGTAACCTCTGCGCATCATTGCGGAAAAAGCTCGTTTCTTCACCTTTTCATCTTCCCATGCCATCGGGTACTTTTTTTCCAGCAGTTCGCGCACCTGTTCGACCGGGTCCGCATCCAACAAGGATACGGCATATTCAATCTGATCATCCGACAGTCCGCGCCGACGCATTTCCTGCCGGATTCTTAACACACCATAATGTTTGCGCCGGGACAAATCCCGCGCAAATCGTATCGCATAATCGTCGTCATCCACTAGTCCCAATTCTTCCATCCGCTCGACCGCCTGCTGTGCGGCATCATCGGCAACGTGGCGTCTGAGACGCTCCTCCAATTGGCGAGACGTATATTCTTTGTAAGAAAGCAGGGACAGCGCTTTCTCTTTTGCCTTTTTTAGTTCTGTCTGTGCTTCCAGTTTTACCAGTGCATCCTCATCCAGTTCGCTTCCTACCGAAAGACCCAGTGTCGCGAAGGTATCGGGGTGCACGCTAAACAGGAAATCTCC
>CALLQM010000321.1 GCA_938014855.1 uncultured Clostridia bacterium
CTTGACCGCGAGGGAAAAGTGGTAAAGGAAGAAAAGGAAATCACCGTCCCCGCCTTTAAGGTTATAACCGTCTTTGATATTTCGCAGACCGAGGGCAAGGAGTTTACCGACCTTTCCGTTAAACCGCTGCTTGCCGATGTGGAGCAGTACGAGGATTTTTTCGCCGCCCTTGAAAAAGCGTCCCCCGTCCCGATTGCATTTGAGCAGATCACAAACGGCGCAAATGGGTATTTCAGTTTGACCGACAAGCGTATTGCAATCAAAGAGGGCGTGAGTGAATTACAGGCGGTAAAGACCGCCATTCACGAAATCGCCCATGCGAAGCTGCACGACGTAGACTTAAACGCCCCGCCGGAGCAGCAAAACCGCGTTGACCGCCATACCTGCGAGGTAGAAGCGGAAAGCGTCGCTTATACGGTTTGCCAGCATTTCGGCCTTGATACTTCCGATTACTCTTTCGGCTATGTGGCTGGTTGGAGCAGCGGCAAGGAAATGACCGAGTTAAAAGCGTCCCTTGAAACAATACAGACCACCGCAAAGGAACTCATTACCGAGATTGAGGGGCATTTTACCGAGTTGCAGCAGCAGCGGCAAGCCGAGCAGGAGCAGGGCGATACCTTTTCCATTTATCAGTTAAAGCGCGGGGACGAAACAAGGGACTTGCGCTTTGAGCCTTATGACCGTCTGCAAGCGGCTGGACTTACCATTGACCGGGTAAATTATGAACTCGTCTATACTGCACCGCTTACAAAGGATCTGACGCTGGGCGACATTTGGGAAAGGTTTAATATCGACCACCCCGCCGACTTTAAGGGGCATAGCCTTTCCGTTTCCGACATTGTTGTGCTTCATCAGAACGACGAGGACACCGCCCACTATGTAGACAGTATCGGTTTTCAGCAAGTGCCGGAGTTTTTGCAGGAGCAGCAGACCCCCGTATTTGACAAGCTGCCGCCCGAACAGCAGCAAGCCTTGTCCGACACCGTACAAGACACTTTGCAAATGCTGGTTGACGCAGACAAGCGGATTTATGGCGACGTTACGGGCAAGACCCTTGAAGCAATCGCGGCGCAAGGATATTCCTACAAGGACGGGCAGCTTGAAAAGCAGCAGCCGGAAGCGACCCCCGACAGCCTTTTGACCGGTGAAACCGTTAGAACGCCGAGGGGCGATTTTCATATTACCGATCTGAGCCGTGGCCAGAGGGAAGCGGCGGGATTTGGTTTTCACCATGCGTCGGAGGACGGGAAGTATCTCATTATGGGGAATGGCACACAGGCTTATGCCATAGCCGCCGAGCAGCCGCAGCGGGATAATCCCTTAAAGCACGTCGAGGACACCATAGAGCAGAACGACAACAATTTTGACGGGCTTAGCAACAATACGCCGCAAACGCCCACCGTTGCAGATTTTGAGCAGCGGGCAAAGGCGGGGGAAGCGATTTCCGTTACCGACCTTGCAAAAGCGGTAAAAGCCGAGAAACGGGAACAGCCGCAGAAAAAACCGTCCATTTTGAAGAAGCTGGACGAATACAAGAAACAGGCGGCGCAGCAGCCGAAAGATAAACAGAAAGAGCATAAAAAGGATTTGGAGGTTTGATAGCATGAATACCCGCTTTACCATTGAGGAAGAAAACATTGTTGCGATCTACGCCGAGGACAGCCGGGAAACAACGCTTGAAAATATCCTTGCCGCCATGCCCTACATGGACGAGGATATGCGCCAGCTTGCCGCCGCAGCGGTGAACAAGCTGCAAGCCATGACGGACAGCGAGTTTTCCGAAAGGGAGTTTATCTTGACCGACGAGGAATAGCCCATAGAGAACAGGGGCGCGGTTGCCGATTTCCGGCACCGCGCCCCTGTTCTTTTTTTGTCCTTGCGTGGACAATTAGAAAGCCGTTTTTGCGGGTTTGAATATACTTTATCGTCTATGTCGTTTTCATGCGCTGGAAGCCGCAGAAACACAGGCGTTTTCAGCCCTTAACATTCCACTTGCCACCCCATGTTTTGCGCCTTATCGCTCCTGCTCCCGCGCCCTGCTTTGGGACGGGTAAAGAATACTATCGACGTTCTTTTTGACAATGCCGTATTCTTGCATTTGCTTTTTCGCTTGGCGGTAATCCTCATACAATTTGGTTTTCCTGTCGTTTAAGCTTCTATACTCCTTGCGCAGCGCGGCGAGATCGGGCAGCTTCTTTATCTGCATTTCCTTTAATGCCCTTGCCGCAGCTTCAAACAGGATAATTTCGCTTTCATGCCCCCGCAGATACTTTTCCTTGTCCGGCGATTTTCGGTATTCATCGTAAATCGGTTTTAACTGTCCGTATGTGGTGGTGTGCTTGATAAGCAGCGACAAATCAGACATACGCTGTTCCACTTCCTTAACCGCCTTTGCCGCCGCGTCATGAGCGGTCATAATATCGGCTATCTTGCTTTCAAGTTCGCTATAATACTCAATCTTGTTTTCGGTTAGGAAGTTCATGCTTTTAGCAGCCTGTTTCAGATTATGGATTTTTGCCCACCGTTCATAGCCCGCCGACTGTTGGGCTTTGATACTGTTTTCAAGATCGACGACAAGCCGGATTTTCTTATCTTCCCGCAGCGTTTTTGTTTTGGCAACATACACGCCCTTGATACGCTCCTTTATCGCTTCTTCCGTATAGGCCGCGCCGAGCGTCTTTGTGCGGGTAAACCGTTCCTGTCCGGCAGCGCGAAAGGAAATGTATTTGCCCTGTTTGATTTCATACCCCATTTCCTGCAAGCGGCGCAGCAGTTCGTCAAAATCTTTCACTTGGGGAATGAGAGTATCTATCGCCGTTTTCAGCTTTGCTTTGTAGCTTGTCCCTTGCTTTTCGGCGGTGTATTCTGCATAGCTTTTTCCCTTGTCCTGTCCCGGTACGACGACGGATAGCCCATGCTCTTTACATATCCTGTCGCTGGTGCGCCGGATAAAGTGATAGCTTTGCTTGTTGGAATGGTACTTTTTGTAGTCAACGAAGCTAACCGCGTTGAAAATCAAGTGATTATGCAGATGGTCTTTATCGACGTGAGTTGTCAAAACAAACTCATACTTGCCGCCTAATACCGCCCCGGCAAGTTCCATGCCGATTTTGTGCGCTTCTTCCGGTGTGGTTTCTCCCACCGCAAAGGATTGTATCAAGTGCCGCCCTAAATGTGTGCCGCGATCTCCGGCAGCTTCCCGCGTCCATGCAAACTCAATATCGGCGGTTTCCAGCCCGCAGCCGAAAGAGGACGCAAGCAGCTTCCCGTCTGTCTTTTCGGGATTTAAGATATAGTCTATCGCAGCCTTTAAGGTTGATTTAATAGGGTGCGTCTTTGTAACCGCCATATCTCGTCCACCGCCTTTTTAATGTCCTCTATATCCTGCCTGTAAACCGTCCCCGTCGCATTGGCGCGTTTTGCAATTTGGTTGATGTTCCGGCTCACCGCTTGCAGTTCCCGGATATATGCTTTTGTGTCGCTTCGGTCAACGACAAGAATATACCCGTCTATCGCCATTTTACGGAAGTATGCCCCATACTGCTTTATGGGAAGCTGCTTCATCTTCTCGTCGATCAGCCGCTTTTCTTCTTCCGTAACGTAAAACTTCATCTGTATATTTCTCTTTCGGTTTTCCATTTCCGCACCGCCTTTCGGTATAAGGGTTTGGGATTATCCCAACAAGCACTTTTCGCAAACGGGTACTCGTTTGCTGTGCTTGCTATCTACTCCATACCCCCACCGAAAGGCGGTATTTGTTGCGCGTTCCTTTGATTTTGGACGCAAAAAAAGATTGCAGCCGCCATGCGCTGCAATCTCCCGATTTCTCATATTGTGAGGTTAATCCTCTGCTTTTTCGACTTCCGTTATCTCCCTTGCTGTTGCGGTTACAATCCGTATGCCTTTATCGCTCATACCGTCCAGCAGCGCGTCAAGCTGCCGCCGCCCGGTGGATTTCTCCGCATTGCTGTTCGGGAAGAAAAATTGATCTACCGAAATATGATACCGGGTTACAAGGTCATAGAATACCTGTAAACTCGGCTGTTGTCCCTTGTTCTCGATATTCGCAAGGTAGCGCGGGGAAATATATAACTCGTCGCTTACCTTTTTGCGGCTCTCGCCGTATTCATTTCTCGCGGCTTTTATAGCTGCCCCGAAAGCCTTAAAGTCGTACAATGGTACGGGTCTTTTTGCCATTTTCATTCACCCTGTTACATTTTACAGTTCACCTTTCTTTTTGGATATGTCCACACAATTCATATCATTAGGTTAAATACTTCCTGTTGTGTATTGACAGTAGACTGATTTTCTGATAAAATAAAATTTATGTAAAAGGAGGCGGCGTTTATGTTGCATAGCATGCGTATTAGATAAGCATTGAAAAAAAGGATTTTCCCATTTTCAACATGGGCTTTTTTGTCATGCTTATTTTGCGGATGCTATACAAAAAACTAACGACGTATAGATATAGTATAGACATAGTGCAAGCTATGCCTTAGTTTTGTTGTACTGCTCTGTGCATTATAAATGCAGGTCAATGCTCATGTTGAGGATTGACCTGCATTTTTTTGTGTAAAAAGGACGAGTGAAATATAATGCTTAAAAAATATTGGATAAAATGTCCGATTTGTAACGGAAAGACGAGAGTTCAAGTATTTCATAATACTGTATTAAAAGATTTTCCTCTTTTCTGCCCTAAATGCAAATTGACGCATATCATTGATGTAGAAAAATTAGAGATTGTAATCAAAAATACAGAAAAACAAACTTTTATTATTTAGAAGAAAGGATATAAAAATGAAACGTTTACCTAAATATACGCCTGCGGAAGTACGGAATGATCCATACGGATTTACTTACAAAGAAATGTCGGAAGTTATTGGCGAGAATGAAGCAAAAGCCTTATATGAAGAATTATATAAGCAATTACCACGCAAAAAAAATCTATCAATGTTGGTAAAAAATATTTGCAAAAGCAGTGATACTGAAAAGTATGTTTACGAACTGAAAGACAACAAATACATTGAAACGGTTTTTATCAAGCGGCGAGATGGTGGAACTGTTTGCGTGAGCACACAAGTCGGTTGTCCTGTTGGTTGTATTTTTTGTGAGTCCGGGCGAAATGGCTTTGTTCGTAATCTAACATCGTCAGAAATCGTACAACAGATTATATTGTTGCGTCGAAAAGTAAACCGTATCGTTTTTATGGGTATGGGAGAGCCTTTATTCAATTATGACAACTTGATAAAAGCAATCCATATTCTCCGAGATAGATATGGGCTCAACTTTCCAACCGACGGCATTACCATATCAACAGTTGGTCCGGTCGATCAATTAAAAAAATTGCGCGAGGAACATCTTAAAATTCAGTTGACAATATCTTTACACGCAGCAACACAATCTGCAAGAAATCGTATTATTCCTCACATGCGCATATATGCTATTGAAGATGTTGTTAAGCAAGCCTTATCCTATTCTGAAAGGCATAATCGCAAAATTGTCTTTGCGTATTTGCTTTTACCGGGTATAAATGACCGGCCCTCAGATGTAAGACAACTTGCAAAATGGTTTCGGGGCAAAAAAGTTATGATTAACGTGTTACAATACAACCCAACAAGCAATTCAAGAATTAAAGCACCACAGAAACGGGAAATAGTTGCATTCAAACATCAATTAGAGCAAGCAGGACTTGAAGTTACTATGAGAGTTTCTCATGGCAGAGAGATTAACGCGGCTTGTGGACAGTTAGCTAACACATATAATAAATTCAAAAAAAAATGATTAAAAGTGCCAGACGCATAGACGCAGAGCCGATAACGCATTAGGTCAAAAAACCTATGTGTTATCGGCTTTTTTATTTAATATTGCGCAAAAGCCGCTGTTCCCTATTATAGAATGGATTGCGGGTAGTGTATTAAAGTCGCCCTTTTTTAAGGATACGGCGGTATCGGGGAGGTATCGCCGTGTCCATTTTTATTTACTGTAACCCGCCTAATGCTTTGCGGTCAAAAAAAGCTATGCTCCGCAAGCGGGATATTCCGGCTATGAATGTGAACTGTCAATACATTTAGCTACTGCTTACATTTCCTTTGCGCCCGTCCGCGTCTTGCGGACGGGCGCATTTTGCTTTTTTCAACTTTTTTCTGAAAAACGCACTCAAGAGCCATCTCCCGAACGGGTACGGAGCGAAAGGGGCAGAGAGGACAAGCCCTTAACTCCCGTCCTCTACTCCACGCGGGAAGGAGGTGAACTCTATGGAGCTATCTTCTTCCGACAAGGAAAGAATACAACATCAGTACGACGCATTAGCAAAGAAAACTTTGGTCGGCGAAGCGAAAAGCCACCGCCGCACTCTTGCGAAACGCGCAGCACGCGAAGTACCTTTTTCGGATTTGAGCGAAAGCGAACTCGCGCAGCTTTTCACAACGGACGAATACGAAAGCGATTATTTCCGTTTTCAAGTGTCCGGCTTTGATGTACTCGTCAAAAATGAACTGCTTGCCGAAGCCCTTAACGCTTTGCCCGAAAGGAAACGCGACATTATCCTTTTGTCCTACTTCTTGGATATGAGCGACGCGGAAATTGGCGAACTGCTGAATGTTGTACGCACGACGGTTTTCCGGCACAGGAAATCCGCGCTTGCGAAAATCAAACAGTATTTGGAGGGAAAAGCAGATGATGAATACCGTTAGGAAGTCTGAAAATCTGTTGCCGTTCCCTGTCATTTCCGCAGCGGCAAACGGCGACACAACCGCCATGTGCGCGATCTTGAAGCACTACGAGGGTTACATAGCGAAACTTTGTACCCGCACGCTGAAAGACGACGCGGGCAATACCTATTCCTATGTGGACGAGGAAATGCGTAACAGGCTGCAAGTGCGCCTTATTACCCGCACCCTTGCTTTTCATGTAGGATAATCTTTTAGCCCATGCGGGGAGCGTGTCCCCTTTCCACGCTTCCCGTTATGGGCTATTTGTCGTTCCGCAAAAGCATATCCGCTGTTGATGTGCTTTTGCAGGCCGACAAAGCCTATTGTTCTTTGACAAAGAAAGC
>CALLQM010000322.1 GCA_938014855.1 uncultured Clostridia bacterium
TTTGATGACGTACTGGTTATGTATAACTTTATGAATTTTGCAAGCGATACCAATATTTATCGTTTAACAGAATAAACAAAAAGCCAGCCGATTAATCGGCTGGCTTTTTCGGTTGTTTTTTCAATTTGTTTTCTTCTTGATAAATTGCATCAAAATTTGTCATTTCTGCTTTCATTGGAATATGAATTTCTAATGTTTTTCCATCAGTCTCTGACTTTACTTCTTTTTTAATTTCCTGATTATTTATAAATGGAAGTTTAACGTATCCCCATTTCTTTCCGATTTTTGTAGTGAGGATCAATAAAAAGTAAATGATGGCTAGAATGGCTAAAAAGCCTAACACAAATTGAAAGTAAACAATGATGCCGTCTTGTTCGGGTTCTACATAATTGGGGTAAGATTCAGGCGGAAGATACGGTGCGATTCCAAATGCATCTGTATAAAGAGCGATAACAGCCGCCTCTGTAACATCAACACTGGATTTTCCACCAACAGTTTGTGTGAACCCTCCGTCTGTATTTACAAATTGATCCAAAGCTGCCAACAAATTATGCCCATTCTTTGTAAATCGGGAATCTTCATTAGAAATACCTAGCGTTCGGATGGCGGTCAGAACAGAGGCAGTTTTTATACAGTCGGGGTTTTCCGCAGGGAAACTCCCATCCTCATTTTGCTGAAATCCCAGCCAATCAAGAGCTTTATTAATAGAAGAGTTGACATAGGGAGTTGCTTTATGAGGGGCGAGAGCCGTAAGAACCAGTGCAGTGGAAAAAACATCGGGGCTGCGCCCTGTTGTTGGTGAAAATCCACCAGCACGATGCTGTGATGACACGATATAATCCACCAAATTAGTTGGACTGTTTCGGGCAGTTTCCGGTATTGAACTATGAGCGGCATCATAAGCCATGAGAGCGCCGCAGGCACTAATCAGCCCGTTCTCATAGGGATCTTTATGGGAAGACAAAAGTGAAATAAAGTCTTTGCTTTTATAATCGGTTGGATTTTCTCCAAGCTTTACAAGTAATAAAATCATTCTTTCCAATTGTTCAGCTGAAGAAAAATTGCTTAGCATTTCTTTTTCCAGCTCTGCCGTAAAGTTTTGTTTTGCATCCTCGCGAATTGGTCTAGCTCCTAAAGAATAAGCGATAATACTGTTAGAGCCAGGTGAATTTTTTTCAAGATATTGCCATGTTTGTTCAGAAACAGGAAAGGCGGTTGTTTCGCTTTCAGCTGATACAATCGTCATTGCAGAAAAAAACAGCGAGCAGGCAATTGCCGCCGCAGTAATACGTTTTAACAAAAATGGTGCCTCCCTTCTATGAAAGCATTCAGACCTTAATTATAATACATTTTGAGAATGTTTTCAATTAAAACGATGCATTATCATGAAAAAATAGATTTATTGAAAAATAGTGTTTGAAAGATTATGGAAGTTACGGTATAATATTTCTATATACTGGCATGTTAAGTGTGCCGAAAGAATGTAGAAAACAGGACTAAGGAAGGTGCTCCAGTGGCTACAAAATTTATTGTTCCTTTGCAAAAGATCATTAAGGATTTCAATTTGGAAACCATATATTTGCCGGAGGACGCAAGTACAATTGCCATTTCCACGCCAGAAGTGGATCGGCCTGGTCTTCAGCTAAACGGGTTCTTTGAATATTTTAATCCTCAGCGTTTTCAAATATTAGGGAAAAGTGAATTTGCATTTTTAAACCAATTCGAAGAAGAAGAACGATATAAGCGTGTGGATTGTTATTTTGCCCATAATCCGGCTGCGGTTGTCATAACCAGATGTATTGATGTTCCGGACAGAATGGTGGAATCTGCAAAGAAACATAAAGTGCCGCTTATGAGAACTTCTGATGGGTCATCAGAGTTTATGTCAGGTTTGATAGCAGAACTTGGCGTAGAACTAGCACCTCGTATTACGCGCCATGGAGTGCTTGTGGAAGTCTATGGCGAAGGAATTCTGCTGCTCGGTGAAAGCGGAGTCGGTAAAAGCGAAAGTGCGATCGAGCTTGTAAAGCGCGGACATCGGCTGATTGCCGATGATGCAGTGGAAATTCGCAGAGTATCCACTAAGACATTGGTTGGATCTTCACCGGAAAATATCCGCCATTTTATGGAACTGCGCGGTGTCGGAATCATCAATGCCCGTCGACTGTTTGGTATAGGTGCGGTTAAAATGACCGAAAAAATTGATATGATTGTTCAGCTGGAACAATGGGATGCAACGAAAGTGTATGACCGTATGGGAATGAACGAAGAATATGCGGATATGTTAGGCATCAAAATTCCGTCGCTTACAATTCCCATTAAACCCGGTCGAAATTTAGCAATTATCATAGAAGTTGCCGCTATGAATAACCGCCAAAAACGTATGGGCTATAACGCTGCACAAGACCTATTGGAAAAGCTTGGCATGGTAGAACAGGACGGAACTGATACAACGGACTGGAGCAGTTTTTAATTTTTGACATATAATTTTTTGACATATAAACGAAAGGATCTATATTATTCATGCAGTTAATCGCAGAAACACATAGCCATACAGTTGCGTGCAGTCATGCATACAGTACGATTTATGAAAATGTGCAGGCGGCGGCACAAAAAGGATTGAAATTTCTTTGTGTTACCGAACATGCACCAAAAATGTTGGATGGACCTCATGAGTTTTATTTCAATAATCTTTCAACAGTACCGGATGTAATGAATGGGGTCATTGTATTAAAAGGAGCAGAAGCGAATATCCTTGATTTTAAGGGCACATTAGATCTAAGTGAACATCAACTTCAAAATTTGGATTGGGTTATCGCATCCTATCATACGCCATGCTGTTTACCTGCGGATCGTGAATCTCATACAGATGGCTGGCTTGCAATTGCCAAAAATCCGTATGTTGATGTTATTGGGCATTGTGGCGATGAGCGTTATGATTTTAACTATGACCCAGTTATTAAGGAATTTGCTAAAAATCAAAAGATAGTGGAAATCAATGCACATTCCTTTCACACTAGACCGGGATCGAAAGAAAATTGCAGACAGATTGCATTGGTGTGTAAGAAATATGGTGTACAGGTTGTTTGCAGTTCAGATGCACACTTTTTTACTGAAATAGGAAATGCTGGAGAAGCGCTTGAACTTTTGATGGAAATAGATTATCCAAAGGAACTGATTTTAAATACGGACTATGACCGTTTTCTTGCAGTAGCTCGAGAAAAGAGCGGTCGACAGCTGGTATAAACTCTATTCCAAAAAATTATGGGGTGGAATGTATGAAGTATTATGTGGGAATTGATTTAGGCGGTACCAATATTGCAGTTGGCATAGTAGATGAGTCTTATCATATTATCGGAAGAGCAAATAAAAAAACCCCGGCATTTCATCCGGCGCAAGAAATTGCGGATGAAATGGCATCTGCAACTTTACTGGCAATTGAAGATGCAGGGATTCAATTAGATGACGTGCAGTGGATTGGTGTGGGAACTCCTGGTACAGCGAACCCACATACAGGGGTTGTCGGGCTGGCTGCGAATTTAGGTTTTCGCAATACACCCTTAGGTTCAATGATTACAAATAAAATTTCGAAGCCAGTATTTGTTGATAATGATGCCAATGCCGCGGCATATGGTGAATTGTTGCACG
>CALLQM010000323.1 GCA_938014855.1 uncultured Clostridia bacterium
CGCAGATGCAGACGAACTGGCCGTCATTATCAGCGCGATTGGAAATCATGATGAATCCACGGCTTTTCCGGTCAATGAAGTGTCGGCCGCACTTATTTTAGGAGATAAAACGGATGTACGCCGAAGCCGTGTGCGCAACAGCGACCTTGCTACGTTTGATATCCACGACCGCGTCAATTATGCGGTGGAAGATGCAAAGACCTATTTAAATGAAGCACATACCGCATTAATTTTGGAACTGAAAATAGATACAGAAATTTCACCCGTCATGGGTTATTTTGAAATTTTTTTGGATCGAATGCTCCTTTGCCGCAAAGCGGCGGAAAAGCTCAGTTTGGAATTTGAACTGGTCATCAATGGACAGCGAATTTTGTGAAAAAATTTTCCAAATTGAACATCTCTATACTAACATGAATTAGGTCACTTTTCAAATTTGTTTTCAAGAAAAGATATAAATTTTCAGGTTTCCCAGCAATAAAAAAGGGCTTTTTCCGTTTAGGAAAAAGCTCCTTCTTTTTCAAATCTTGCACGCAGTGTACCGATTGCCTTTTTCTCAATTCTTGAAACATAGGAGCGGGATATCTTCAGATGCTCCGCTACTTCACGCTGTGTCAGCGGCCGCGTTCCATTTAATCCATACCGCATAATGATAATTTGGCGTTCCCGTTCGTCCAAACAGCCTTCGATAAAATGATATAATTGTTCTGATTTGATATGTAAATCAATACATTCAATGATGTTTTGATCGTCGGCCATAATATCCATCAGAGTCAGAGAGTTCCCGTCTTTGTCTGTATCAATTGGGTCGCTGATGTAAACATCCTGTGCGGATTTTTTCTTGTTGCGGAAATGCATCAGCACTTCGTTTTCAATGCACCTTGAGGCATATGTGGCAAAGCGTACGGCTTTCTCGGGTTTAAAGGTGGAAACTGCTTTGATCAGTCCTATGGTTCCAATGGAGATCAAATCGTCCTGATCTTTAAATGCGGCATAATATTTCTTGATGATATGCGCTACAAGCCGCAGATTATGTACGATCAGGCGGTCTTTTGCATCTTCATCGCCCTGAGCGATCTTTTCCAAACATTCACGTTCTTCACGGGCGGAAAGGGGGAGAGGGAACGAACCTGTTCCGGTAACGTGCAATGCAAAGTAAAGTAAATTGCACAGGCAGGTAAACAGCGAAAACATGAAAAACCTCCTTGCGCCTGTTTCATGATTCAGATAGGTAAAAATGGCTGTATCTCTATATATATGAAAAAATTATGATTTTGTGCAAGTCCAACGGTTTGAATCCATTCAGAAAACTCTGATTCCTGTTTACTTTATCCAAAACAAGGTACGGTTTGCCTATAAAAATTTTCTAGCGTTGACAACAGGACAATGGTATAATAAAGTTGTACAAATATTATTTGTAACAATGATCAAAATACATGTTTTAGCAAGAAAAGAGAATCCTATGGTCAAGCTACTTTTATATTATCTGCTGGTGATTAACGCCGCAGGCCTGCTGTTTTGCGGTCTGGACAAATGGAAAGCAAAGCGAGGTGCGTGGCGAATCCCCGAAAAAGTGCTGTTTGGAATGGCATTTTTGGGAGGCGGATTCGGTGTGTGGGCAGGAATGTACCTCTTTCGGCACAAAACAAGACACTGGAACTTTGTTTTGTTTATGCCCCTCATTACTTTATCGGAATATGCGATGCTGTTTTGGCTTTTGCTGTGTAATCGCGGGATGGTTTAAAAAAGAGGAGGAAATGACAGATGGCGAAAAGGATCGGCATTCTGACGGCGGGCGGAGATTGTCCCGGACTCAATGCAACCATTCGAGGCGTTGTAAAAGCACTTTATCAAAAATTAGATAATGTGGAGATCTATGGAATCGTTGACGGATTCAAAGGTCTGATTGAAGGGGACTACCGCAAGATGGAACCCTCCGATTTCTATGGAATTTTGACCGCGGGCGGAACAATCCTCGGCACTGCACGTACTCCTTATAAACGGATGAAAATTATTGAAAATCAAGTGGACAAAGTTGCTTGTATGAAGCAAAATTATAAAAAAATGCGGTTGGACTGTCTGCTGGTATTAGGCGGTAACGGCACGCACAAAACAGCGAATCTGCTCCATCAAGAGGGGCTGAATGTGATTGGTCTACCCAAAACCATTGATAATGACATTTGGGGAACCGATGTAACGTTTGGATTTCATACGGCGGTTGATATCGGTACAGAAGTAGTCGATCGCATCCACACGACTGCAAGCAGTCATAAACGCGTTATGGTCATTGAAATTATGGGCAATAAAGCCGGATGGCTGACGCTGTATACCGGTGTTGCCGGAGGCGCTGACGTCATTTTAATCCCCGAGATACCTTATAATATTAAAAAAGTAATCAAAGCCGTTGAGCGCCGTGCGCAAAAGGGCAGGGGATTTTCCATTATCGCGGTTGCGGAAGGCGCCTATAACTTGGAAGAAGCGGACATGAAAAAGAAAGAGCGCGCAGAAAAACGTGCACACAATGGATATACAACTGCAACCAACCGTATTGCGCATGACATCATGAAAATGGCTGGGTTTGATACGCGTGTGGTTGTGCCGGGGCATTTTGTGCGCGGCGGAACGCCGTCCTCTTATGACCGCGTGCTGGCTTCACAGTTTGGCGTCTATGCCGCCGATTTGGTGAGCAAGGGCGTGTTTGGTGTTACCGTTGCCAAACGGAATAATGCGATTACCCACAATCCGTTGGAACTGGTTGCAGGCAAAACCAAGCTGGTTCCTGCAGACGATCAAATGATTTTTACAGCAAGAAGTCTTGGAATTTCATTCGGCGATTAAAGTGCCTTTTCATCGGTGTTTATGCATAATTTGGATATTTTTTCTTTTTTTCGTCAAAAAAATTCAATTTTACTATTGACAAATCGGTCATAGGAAGTTATAATAAATATCGCACTGTTCGAGAAAACAGCACGGGAGCTTAGCTCAGCTGGGAGAGCATCTGCCTTACAAGCAGAGGGTCACAGGTT
>CALLQM010000324.1 GCA_938014855.1 uncultured Clostridia bacterium
TGGCCGACGACGTTCCCGGTCTGGTGAATGCCTGCGGCATCGAATCTCCGGGACTCACCAGTGCCCCTGCGATCGCGGAAGAAATCGGGCAGATTGTCCGCGATTATCTAAAGGCAAAACCGAATGATCATTTTAACCCCATTCGCAAAGTGGCGCCGCGGTTTCGGCATATGAGTGCCGACGAACGGCGGGAAATGATCGCCAAAGATCCCAATTACGGTCATATCATCTGCCGCTGCGAATCGGTGACAAAAGCGGAAATCATTGCTGCGTTGCACTCCCCCTTGGGAATTCGTGATATGGACGCAATCAAACGCCGCACCCGCGCCGGAATGGGCCGTTGTCAGGGCGGATTCTGCTCGATGCGTCTGCCGGAAATCATATCGGAGGAACTTGATATTCCATTAACGGAAGTAACCAAATGCGGCAAGGGAACAAACTTGCTGCTCCACAGAATCAAAAATTATTGAAAGGGGGGCCCGGGGGATTAAAAAAATTTCCTCCGAGAAATGCTTATGAAAGAGATACAAATTGCCGTCATAGGCGGCGGCCCCGCTGGACTTGCCGCCGCAATCGCTGCCTGGGAGCGCGGTGTGCGCGATATTATCATCTTTGAGCGCGGCGACCACTTAGGCGGGATACTCAACCAATGTATACATAGTGGATTTGGTCTGCATACTTTTAAGGAAGAACTCACCGGCCCTGAATATGCCCACCGCTATATCGCAAAGGCGCGCGAACTGGGCATACCGGTATTGCTGAACACCATGGTACTCGATATTACCTCCGATAAGGTCATTACTGCCGTAAATGAGGACGGCCTTATCGAGATCAAAGCCCAAGCGATTATTCTGGCTATGGGCTGCCGGGAACGGCCGCGCGGCGCGCTGAATACCCCCGGCGATCGCCCCGTTGGAGTGTACACAGCCGGAACAGCGCAGAAATTTGTAAACCTGGACGGCTATATGCCAGGAAATGAAGTCGTCATTTTAGGCTCCGGCGACATCGGGCTTATCATGGCGCGGCGTATGACACTGGAAGGCGCGAAAGTCCACGCAGTTGTGGAGCTGCTGCCCTATTCTGGAGGACTCAAGCGAAACATCGTCCAATGTCTGGATGACTACGATATTCCGCTGTATCTTTCGCATACCGTTACGCGGATCATCGGCCGCAAACGCCTGCAGGGCGTTGTGATTGCCGAAGTAGACGAAAACCGGAATCCCAAACCGGAAACTGAACACTTTATAGCTTGTGACACGCTGTTGCTTTCCGTAGGGCTTTTGCCTGAAAACGAGCTGTCCAAGTGCGCAGGAGTAAAGCTCTCCGGTATAACAGGCGGGGCGGTTGTGGACGAAAGTCTGCAAACCAACGTCGAGGGTGTGTTCGCCTGTGGGAATGTACTGCACGTTCATGATCTGGTCGACTATGTTTCGGAGGAAAGCGAGATCGCGGGGCATAATGCCGCCGATTATGTACTTGGAAAATCCCACGCAGGCGGCGGAATTCCGGTCGAGACCAAGGGCGGTGTGCGCTATACTGTGCCCTTTACCATCAATCCAGAAAATATAGGAGACAAACTTGACTTGCGTTTCCGGGTGGGGAATGTGTATAAGGGATATTCCGTCCGGATATACTTCGATGATGAAGTTGAATACCGCCGGAAAAGCCGCATCCTCACTCCGGGAGAAATGGAAACGGTAACTCTAAAGCGTGAGCTGTTTGAAAAACACCCGAATTTGAGCCGGGTGACCGTTGCCGTGGAGGAGATGTGATCATGACAAAGAATATTACATGTATCAATTGTCCAATGGGTTGCTATCTCACCGTGGAGGTTGACGGCGCAAAAGTTACGTCCGTAAGCGGCAACCTTTGCAAGCGCGGCGAAGATTACGCTAAAGCGGAATGTGTTGCCCCAACACGGATGTTTTCCACTACCATAAGGCTTCATGGCGCATCTGTCGCGCAATTGCCGGTTAAATCATCCGTAGCTGTCCCAAAAGATATGGTCAGGGGCTGTGTCAAGGCCTTAAAGGATGTCTAGGTCCACAT